>NZ_CP023049.2:2701167-3001297 GCF_002285635.2 Chryseobacterium piperi
CATCTGTTCATTCTTTATTGTTTAGTTTTTTATAAAATGGGATTTCATTTAAGTTCCATTTCATAAAATGTTTTTAATGATGTTATTTAATTGTTTATATTCCATTAGAAAGGCATCGTGCCCATGAATTGATTTGATCTCGTGATAGAAGATATCTTCTTTGCTCTCCCGTAATTTTTCAAAACACATTCGTATTTCAGAAGCCGGGAAGAATAAATCTGTATCAACGGAGATCAAGTGCATTCGTGCTTTAATTTTTCCCAGTTCTTTTTCTTCTCCGCTAATGTTCATCAGCAAATGATTCATTAACTTATAAGACTCTAAACTAAATCTTTCATTAAGGGCTTTACCATGATAGGTTAACCAATCTTCCGATTCAAGCTTTTGTTTTTCCGAATTATATTTATTTTGAAATCTGTCGTTTAAGGACTGAGGTGTTCTATAGCATAACATGGCATGTATCCTTGCTTTTTGTAAAGGTTCATCATTTCCGTTGAGCAAAAATTTCTGAATAAGACATTGTGCATGCAGCCAGTCATGGGTTTTAAAATCACAGGCAATAGGAATGAACACCTCGGCGAGTGAAGGCTTTTTAATCAGCATCTCCCATCCTATTCCTCCTCCAAGAGAGCCTCCGATAATCGCATGTAAGCGTTCAATATGAAGGCTTTCAAGTCCTTTTAAAAATATATTGGCAATATCTGAGGGAGTAAAATCCTCATATTCATCAATTAAAAAGTCATCATATCCGTTTCCGGGGATATTGAAACATAAAACAGTAAAGGCATTAATATCAATCACCCCATTTTCGCCAACCAATTGTTGCCACCAGCCATTTTCTCCTGAAACATTAGAGTTTCCGGTTAAGGCATGATTAATTAAAATAATGGGGCTCGTAAACAGGTCTTTCCCAAAGATCTGATAGCTCAATGGGATATGATATTCCTTTCCGGAATTCGTTTGATAAAAAAGTTTAATATGTTTTAGTTCTGTTTTCAATTCTATTATATATTTTATAACACAATTGAAAATGCCATGAGAAATGGCTGAAGAACTTCAGTAAGTTATCTGTCCAAAATAAATTATTTGGTAGAACGTAGCACCTTCTTCGCTTGCACAAAGGGTTGCTAAGGTTTCATAGGGTCTAATCCCTCAACCTTTCTTGATAACATTTTCAATATTTGAATGATCGAATGGTGCAAAGATAGCTATTTTAATTTTAACTTTTTAATAAAAAAATAATTTAATGTCAAATTTCCCGTAAACAAAAGAGTTACAATGATATGTTAAGAATTATTCAGATAGAAAAAATTGGAATTATTTTTCAAAAAAATTACCTTCGTATAGAAACGTATAGAAAAATGATGAATTATGAATGTTGAAAAACAAAGATTACAAGATAAAGACTGGAAAAACTGGGGCCCATATGTAAGCAACAGGCAGTGGGGAAACGTTCGTGAAGATTATAGTCCCGATGGTAATGCCTGGGGCTCAACGACGCATAATAAAGCGGAAAGCTATGCTTACCGTTGGGCAGAGGAAGGGATTGCCGGAATCTCCGATCAAAAGCAGCTTTTTTGTTTTGCTCTATCTTTCTGGAACAAGAAAGATAAAATGGTAAAAGAGCGATTTTTCGGATTAAGCAACCATCAGGGAAACCATGGTGAAGATATCAAAGAAATCTTTTACTATTTAGATAATACGCCTACCCATAGTTATATGAAAATGGTGTATAAATATCCTATCAATGAATTTCCTTACGATCACTTGTTGGAAGAAAATGGAAGACGGAGTAAGAAAGAAGATGAATATGAGATTATTGACACCGGCATTTTTGACAATAACGAGTATTTCGATATTTTCATTGAGTATTGTAAGGCTGATTACAATGATATTTTAGTGAGGGTTACCGTATGTAATAGAAGCCAGCACGAAGCACCTATCGTCGTTATTCCAACAGCATGGTTCAGAAATAACTGGAAATGGGGCTACAATAACTACAAAGGACAATTAAGCGCTTCAGGAGAAGATTCTATTGATGTTATTCATGATAGTATTCCTATCAAGAAGTTCTACGCCAGAAATGCAAATGCAAAAAGTGCTTTTTGTGAAAATGAAACCAATACTCCCAAATTATACGATGCTCCTTATATTGAAAATACCTACTTCAAAGATGGTATCAATAATCATGTCATATATAACAGCAACACCGTTAACCCGGAAAAGAGGGGATCAAAGGCTTCTTTTATCATTGATGAAGTGATTGGAGCAGGACAGTGTAAAACTTTTGATTTTAGACTGTCTCCCCATGAAACAAACGAACCTTTTGATCAATTTGATGAAATTTTCAATACGAGAATTGCCGAGGCTAATGAATTTTACAACGAAGTACAACAGGACGTAACCCAGGAAGATGAAAGAAATGTTCAAAGACAGGCTTTTGCAGGACTGCTTTGGAATAAACAATTTTATCACTACAACGTCGGAAAATGGTTAAAAGGAGATCCTAATTTTGAGGCTCCAAGAAATTTTAATCATTATGTAAGAAATACGGAGTGGAATCATATGCACAATAAGGATATTATTTCCATGCCGGATAAATGGGAGTATCCGTGGTATGCTACCTGGGATCTGGCATTCCATTGTGTTCCCTTTGCACTGATTGATGCTGAGTTTGCTAAAAACCAACTTCTTTTATTAACCAAAGAGTGGTATATGCATCCTAACGGACAGCTTCCGGCCTATGAATGGAACCTGAGTGATGTGAATCCTCCTGTACATGCCTGGTCATGTTTCAGGGTTTTTAAAATCGATGAAAAAACCAATGGAAAACCGGATTTGTTATTTCTGGAAAAAGTTTTCCAAAAACTGCTTCTGAACTTTACATGGTGGGTAAACCGTAAGGATAAAAATGGTAAAAATATTTTTGGTGGTGGTTTCTTAGGACTCGATAATATTGGTGCTTTTGACCGGAATATGGAACTGAAAGATGGAGAGCATCTGGAACAGGCAGACGGAACGAGCTGGATGGCCATGTATGCTTTAAATATGATGCGAATTGCGATGGAACTCGCTCAATATTATCAGGTTTATGAAGATATGGCCATTAAGTTTTTTGAACATTACCTTTATATTGCAGAGGCGATGGAAAATATGGGAGATGGCAAGGAAGGTTTATGGAACGAAGAGGATGGCTTTTTCTATGATGTACTACAATTAGGAAACGGAGAGAGTGTGACCCTCAGACTAAGAAGTATTGTTGGGCTTATCCCTTTATTTGCCGTAGAAATTATTGACCACAGCTTATTGGAAAAAATGCCTAATTTCCAAAGAAGAATGGAATGGGTCTTGAAAAACAAACCTGAGCTTACTAAACTGGTTTCTCATTGGGATGAAGAAGGCCAAGGCAGAAAACATTTGATGAGTATCCTGCGTAAAAACAGACTGACAAAAGTACTTACTAGAATGCTTGATGAAAAAGAGTTCTTAAGCTCTTACGGAATTAGAGCTATGTCTAAAGTTTATGAAGAAAACCCTTTTGTTTTCTCTGTTCATGGTACTGAAAATGTAGTTTATTATACTCCTGCAGAAAGTGACAGCAGGATGTTCGGAGGAAACAGTAACTGGAGAGGTCCAATATGGTTCCCAATCAACTTCCTGATTGTGGAAAGCCTTCAGCGTTTTCATTTTTACTATGGAAACAGTTTAAAAGTAGAGCTTCCAACCGGAAGCGGAGATAAGAGAAATCTCGATGAAGTAGCTCAAAATATAAGCAATAGGCTTTGTTCTATATTTTTAAAGGATGAGAACGGGCAAAGGGCTTTCAACGGCGGAAATAATAAATTCAATTATGATGAGCACTTTAAAGATTATATTACGTTCTATGAATATTTTCATGGAGATAATGGTCGGGGTGTAGGAGCCTCTCATCAAACCGGATGGACAGCAACCGTAGCCAAACTGATTAAACCAAGGCTTACGTTTTAATGAGTAATGAGTAATCAGCAATAAGTAATAAGTAATAAAAAAAACCGGATATATCATCCGGTTTTTTGTTTTTAAATACTCTATATCTTCTATAGATTTATATTTTTTCTCCGTTCACATATACTTCGTAGCCAATTTCCACATTGGGTTCTAATGTTTTAGAAACGGAACAGTACTTTTCAAAAGACAGATCCGCTGCTTTTAATGCTTTTTTAGGATCTATATTTCCTTCTAAAAGGAATTTAACCATAATTGATTTAAAAGGCTTGGCATCTTCTACAGCAATTCTCTCGCCCTCTACCTCAGCTTTAAAACCTGTAATCTCTTGTCTTTGTTTTTTCAATATTGAAACTACATCTATCCCACTGCAACCTGCTACAGCCATCAAAACACTTTCCATAGGAGACACTCCTTTAGCTCCGGGCTGTGAAGTATTATCCAAAAGGATTGAATTTCCCTGGGCATTCGTACATTCAAATAAGAAGTCGTCGTTTATTCTGTTTAGTGTTATTTTCATTGTCGTATTTATATTTTTTAAGATTATTAGGACGAACCTTTGGTTTAAAGGTTTTCAGTACGCTTGTGAATACAAAATTATAAAATTCCCCGCGCTTTTATCTCTAGGTATTTATTGATAACGTCGATATTTAAATTTTCAGGAAGAGTATATACTGTATAAATACCATATTTGCGGAGTTCCTGTATAATTAATTTCTTTTCAAACTCAAATTTCTCAGCGATAATTTCATCATAAATCTCCTGCATACTTTCCGGGTTTTTATGAATCAAATGCTGAAGCTCTGAGTTTTTGAAAAATACCACCACCAATAAATGATTTTTTGCAATTCCACGCAGGTATTTCAATTGCCTGTTGAGTCCGTCTAAAGTTTCAAAATTAGTAAAAAGCAGAATAAGAGTCCTCTGATTGATTGAATATTTCACATCCTGATACAATCTATTGAAATCACTTTCAAAAAAATTGGTTTTGATATTATAAAGAGATTCGGAAATCTTCTTTAACTGTCCTGACTTATTTTCAGCAGCTATTTTATTTTCCGTTTTCTTTGAAAAGGTCAACATGCCTGCCCGGTCTCCTTTTTTTAAAATAATATGGGATAAGGCCATGGTTGCATTAATAGAATAATCCAGAAGGCTCAATTCTTTAAAAGGCATTTTCATTGTTCTGCCGGTATCAATCAACATAAAAATACGCTGTGATTTTTCATCCTGAAACTGATTCACCATTAAACGATTGGTCTTTGAGGTCGCCTTCCAATTGATAGTCCGTATATCATCTCCCGGAACATAGTCCTTGATTTGTTCAAATTCCATGGTATGTCCCAGTTTTCTTATTTTTTTAATCCCACCTAACAAGAATTCACTCTGAAGTGCCATCAATTCATACTTCCGAAGATGAATAAAAGATGGGTAAGAAGGTAAGGCCGCGTCTTTTTGGAACCTGAACCGTTTGGAAACAAAACCTATTGGAGAAGACACATAGATATTTAAACTCCCAAAATGATACTCCCCTCTTTCTTTAGGCTCCAACGTATATTGAAAATAGGTATTTCTTCCCGGTTCTATTTCTTTACGAATTAAAAAATCTCTTTTTTGAAACTGAAATGGAATTTCATCAATAATTTTAGTATTAATTTTGAAACTGTAATTATTCCTAATATCTATTTTTATCGGATTTTCATCTCCATTTGATAATTTCTCCGGCAGGATTCTCTGCGCGAAAACCCCATCTTTCTGATTAAATACTAAAAGGTAATCAACCATGATTGCTAAAAAGCACAGTAACATTACCAAATGGGCAACCATCATTAAGAATGGAAAGAAAAATGCCAGGACATAAAGCATTCCCACTCCAATGAGTGTTAAGAAAAAACGGGTATTGATGTATAGGTTTTTCATTTTCAGGTTGCAGAAGATGACAGGTTATAGGTTGTAGCTCTATAAGTTTACTGCAAAGAATTAATTAATCCGTTCAACATTTTTGAAATTTCTATAATAGCATTATTTAATTTCATGTATTCATTTTCCTTTAGAAAATTTAGATTTTTAGAAATAAGCAATTGGGTTTCAATTTCCGAGCAACTTCCTCCGGATATTTTTAAAAACTGAAGATAGTCTGGTTTGCTTCTTCTTGAGTTTCCTTCTGCAATATTTGATGGTACCGAAACAGAAGCTCTTCTGATCTGTGAAGTCAATCCATACATTTCATGCATAGAAAACGTATCTGAAACTCTATAAATTTCAGTAACAAAATCAATAGATTTCTGCCAAACTAGTAATTCTTTAAAATTCGCCATACTAATATTTACTTTTCATTACCTGCTACCTATCACCTATTATCTGCTACTTATCTAGGTATCTCTATTCCTTCTAAAATCTGACGAATAATTTCATCAGCCGTTAGACCTTCCATTTCTCTTTCAGGCGATACAATCACTCTGTGTCTTAAGACTGCATAACTTGCTTCTTTAATATCTTCAGGAGTGACAAAATCTCTGCCTCTTAAAGCAGCAAAAGCCTTTGAAGCCGTTAGAAGTGCTAAGCTCGCTCTTGGAGAAGCTCCCAGATATAAAAACTGATTTTCTCTTGTATTTACTATGATTTTAGCAATATACTCCATCAGCTGCCCCTCAACAATGATCTCTTTTACCAATTGCTGGTAATTTTTGAGCTGCTGCGCTGTAATTACTTTATTTACAACTTCTGTTTTATCTTCTTTTCTGCTTTCATGCTGATTTTTAATAATACTGATTTCCTGTTCCAGATTAGGGTATCCTACATTAATCTTAAAGAGAAAACGGTCTAATTGGGCTTCAGGAAGTCTGTAGGTTCCTTCATGCTCTATTGGATTCTGTGTAGCTACCACCAAAAACGGCTCTTCCATTGTGTAACGGTTTCCGTCCATGGTAATCTGTCTTTCCTCCATCACTTCAAATAAGGCAGCCTGGGTTTTGGCAGGTGATCTGTTGATTTCATCAATCAAAATAAAATTGGAGAAAATAGGCCCCTTTTTAAATTCAAATTCAGAGTTTTTAACATTGAAAATAGAGGTTCCTAAAATGTCTGAAGGCATTAAATCCGGAGTAAACTGAATTCTGCTGAAACCTACATCAATAGTTTTTGCCAACAACTTGGCAGTAATGGTCTTTGCAACTCCCGGAACTCCTTCAATCAAAACATGTCCATTGGATAAAAGTGCCGCCAGAAGATGTTCTACCATACTTTCCTGACCTACAATTACCTTAGCAATTTCAGATTTCACTTTTTCAAGGCTCACCCTAAGCTCAATCATATCAATTCTCGATTGAAAATCACCTTCTTTTTTATCAAGGTTTACAGAACTTTGATCGTCTATATTTTCATTTTCAAGGTTTTCCATAAATTTTAATTTATCAATTTACCAGATAACAATGTACCAATTTAACAATGGATTATACAACTATCATTCTTCACTTCGTTCAGAATCTCATACTGGTACATTGCTACATTATTAGATTGTTACATTATTTTAATATTATCTCATCTAAGATTTTATTCATCCTTGCCAGGTCTTCCTTCATTACACTTGCATATGGATCCTGTGCTTTTCGGATGAGTTGTATCGCTTCCTGAATCAACTCAACAGGCTTTCCTGTCTTTAATTGCAATTTTTTAGCAAAATCATGATCTAAATTCTGCGTATCAATAAGAAGGTCCATTCTTACCCTATTCAGAAAATACTGGGCTTTTTTAGCCATCATATCATGAAAGTCTCCTTCCTGAAGATAAAGGTTTCCTATACTTTTCACGAAATCTACAGAAGTATTTTTAAGAGGTTCAATGATGGGAACAATCCGCTGCTTTCTCTTTGCATTGAAGAAAATAAACAAAATAAGACCTCCTAAAAATATCCACCATGCATATTTTAATGCAGGTTTGGATAAAATAAATCTCATGAAAAATTTGGAAGATGCTTTTGTATCATCAGCTTCAACAAACCAAAGTGTTTCTCTGTCATTAAGATATGAAAAAACATCTTGTGTATATTTTATATTCTCCGGCTTTAATAAATAATAGTTGGTTAAGAAAAGAGGCTCACTGTGAACATAAATATTCCCTTTCCCGAATTTCGCTTTTATAAAATTAGCCTGATCAGCATTATCCTTCTCAATTGTTTTTCCCAGTATTTCAATACCAGGTTTAAGATAAGAAAAACCTCTTCCTGATGGAAATTTATCTAAGTTAATAAAATCATTCTTATATTTTTGATCAGTAAGTTTTAAAACATTCTGTTCGTTAAAAGAGATTTGTGAATCATAATAACCAATACTGTCCGAAATTTCTTTTGGAATCCTGCTTACAATCAGCATTGCATCTGAGCCTTTGGAAACTTCAGTCAATATTTTCCGCCATGACTCTTTATCAACCTGCTTCTCAATAATCAATATATTATGAACCTCCTTTTTATTTTGATTATAATAATCATAAGGTGTTTTGTCTATTTTCTTTAACTGACTTTTAAAAAGGTCTTTTGATTCTTTATTAAATACAAATAACCCAAAAGGTGATTTTTCATTGGGATCAAAATTCTTACGCCAATCTGTAACCTCTTTTTTATTAACTTCAAGCAATGCCAGGATCACCATGATAATGATGAAAATAATAGCATATATTTTGAAAGTTTTATTCATTCGTAGAAAATTAATTAAGGTTTAAATGCCTGATATTGGTTTTTAAATTTCAGATAATCCTGTTCATTAATTTCAAATTCCCCGTACCAGACATAATCAAAAATATGAGATAAATTAGAAAATTCATTTTTCAAATGGGATGATTTTAACTCTGCCACATAGTCTTTGTTTGTCTTTTCCGGATTCCAAATGATAATTTTTTTATCACTGGCTTTCTTAAGGGTATATAAAAACTGATACCGAACAGCTGATCGATAATCTTTAGCCTGTTCAAACTTGGCGATGCTTTCAGGAAAATTGATCTCATGAATATTTTCATGGAGTTCCTCGTCTTTAATAATTACTTTTTTATTCTTTTTCCCAAAAAAGAAACTTCCATCTTTTTCGATCAGATATTTAACGATAAAATATAATAAAAAGCCAACAAGAAGAATTGCAAATATGCGCATCACAATTGTTGTAATTTGGGCAGAAGTCCCAAAACTGTTTTCACCGAAAATACTCGCTATAATCTTAGCTATTTTTCTTTGCAGTTTCTGCCAGAAAGACTCTCTTGGCTTTATTGTGGTATAATCAAATTCATTTCCTTTATATCTCGACTTAAGGTTCTGTTTGAATTGTTTTGGATAAACAACATTATCAGAAACAGGATTTTTCATCAGCACAGAATCAGCACGGTACATATTTTTGTAATGTCCCATACTCAACGAATCTTCCAGATACTCTTCAGAAATAGGCGTATTATCGTCATTCTGTGCATAGGTGGATCCGATAGAGAAAAAAATCAGTAAGAAAAAAAGAATTTTATTCATTAATACCGATGGTTTCTATTTCTTCAAGTTCTACTTTTTGATGCAGGTCTGTTCTGCTATCATAATACATCAATCCGGAATTTATATATAGAATATTCGAAAGGAAAAATGACAATAGCATAGATATTCCATAGATCACAAAAAACAATACTCCCATAGTCCCTGTAAAAGGGTTTTGTTCAAACTGCCCATCAGGTGCTGACGTAAGAAGTGATCCGTAAAAAAAGATCATAGGGATAAATGTAAAAACTGTTGTGATCACATACATGATAAGGAAAACAATTGTGGTAGCCCCCCAATATTTCCAATACGGAGATTTCTCTCTTCCATTAGGATAAGAAAACTGAGATCTTATAGCATAGCTTAGGCTTTCAAAAAAACCTCTTTTACTGTTAAAGTAATCATACATTAAAAAGGTAACCACGTTAAATAATGTAGGGTATACCAGTAACATGATAAACAATCCAATAATGATCAATATCAACGCATATGATATTCCTGCAATAATAAAAGCTAAAGGGGTAACGATAAAGATCATTCCTAAACAAAGGATACCTATCCTTCCTGCATTTGTTTTAAAATCACTTAAAATATCATCTGTCTTTATCTTAATCTCACCCTGGGAAAGCCTTTTCATATAAAACACTGGATAAAGATAATTAATGATCATAAGCAGTAAGAAAAGTAAAAATGTAATGATCCCTACCACAAACAGCTTCCCAAAATTATCACTAAAGTATTGTTGAAAATAATAACTTTCTCCATTGATATTAGATCCAAACAACTGTGAAAAGAGTTCTCTATATCCAAAAACAACAATAGTAACCATTAAGATTAACAATAATCCGTTGAGCAGAATATAATTTTTTAAATAATTTTTACCGTATAATTTAAAGAAATTGAAACTGTCACTTATAAACGTTCCAAAATCTCTTTTTTTATAAAATTGCATCATGTATGTGTTTATTAATTTTTTTATTGACAATAGATGGATAAATAAAATAATAATACCCGATTACTGCTAGTGATCCCAAAATAATGATAAAATTTAAGATAATGGGCATTTCTAAAGCATGTCTCGTAATATACCCTTCTATAATTCCGGCACAAACCGTAAAAGGAATCGTACTTAAAAATATTTTAAATGAATCTTTAAAACCATTTTTAAAAGAATTAAATCTGGATAATGTTTTAGGAAATAAGATGGATGCTCCTAAAATAAGACCACACATAGCTTCTACAACCATTGCAAAAATTTCAAAAACCCCATGGAGCCAGATTCCTCTTGCGCTGTCTTTCAAAGCACCGTAATCATAGAAAAAATACTGAAATGCACCAAGCATTATACTATTGGAAAGTAAAGCGTATAAAGTCCCTACTCCTCCAAAAACACCATAAATATACAGTTTTGTTCCTACTCCTATATTATTAAAAATAATTCCTACCGTACTTCCCCAGGTAGATCCGCTCTGGTATACACCTACAGCATTTCCTTTTTTAATATTCTCTATTGTTTCGTTCACGTAATTCTCACCCAAAATAATGTTTACAAAATCCTTATCATAAATCGCGGAAAGAACACCTATTGAAGTAAACAGGATAAAAAATAAAAAAAGCATACATAAGATAGCGTCTGTATTGGTACACCAGCAAAGGAACTTCTGTTTTAAAAAAAATAGAAAATTCTATTTTCTTCTACCCTTTTGGTCTTATAAATTTTTTGAAATATCTGTGAAGACAGATGATTCAGATAGATGGTTGTATTGCTTTTAGGGTAATATGTCTGCGCAAAAGAAAGGTCATTGATGAGGTTAACATATAGTGAAGACAGGTCATCCGGATTTTTTTTTATTTTCCCTTGAATAACCTGTTCAATTCCCAACCATTTTTCTTTATTTTGTTTTATGAAATAAACTTCTCTCATACGCTAAGGCTAAAATAATAAAAATTATGTCTCAAATTGCGATTAATACCTCACAAAATGTAAATATTAACTTCAACATTGCCAGTGTTGGAGAAAGGATGCTTGCATTTATAATTGATCTCCTGATCAAGGTAGCTTATGCCGTGATTATTTTCTATATTTTTTTCAATTTCTTTGATTTGGGATATTTATTAAATGGTCTGGATCAATGGTCTCAAATGGCTATTTATATCGCGATCACTTTTCCCATTTATATTTATCCTGTTGTTTTAGAGAGCTTAATGGAAGGTCAGACGCCAGGTAAAAAAGTAATGAAAATTCGTGTTGTAAAAATTGATGGCTACCAGGCAAGTTTCGGGGATTATATGATTCGGTGGGTATTCAGGTTAATCGATACTTCTTTTGCAGGAGTAATAGGACTGGTTTCTATGATTGTTTCTAAAAATAATCAGCGTCTGGGTGATATCGCTTCTGGTACAGCAGTTATCTCGTTAAAAAATAGTATTAATATCTCCCATACTATTCTTGAAAATATTCATGAAGATTATATTCCGTCTTTCCCACAGGTCATCGCCTTAAGCGATAATGATATGAGAATCATTAAAGACAATTATACGAAAGCATTGAGAGTGGATGACCGGCAGATTATCAATAGACTTTCTGACAAGATCAAAAATATACTGAAGGTAGAAGTAGACCCTACAAAAATGACGGAAAGACAGTTTATCAATATTGTGATCAAAGATTATAATTATTACACGGGAAAAGATAATTAAGAGCTTACTCTAGATCGTAACTACCAAACTTCTTCACAAACAAACATCAGGTCGGTGCAGTTTTTGCAGACTTATTAATCTTAAGCTTTTAATTATGAAATTTGAAAACAATAAATCCGGAAACGGCGGGGTTCTTACATTAAATAACGAAGTAAAAGAGATTGGCAGACTAACTTATACTATTTTCCCCGAAGATCATAAATTTATCATATCATTTGTATTGGTTCACCCTGAATTTGAAGGCCGTGGAATGGGAAAATATTTGGTAGAAGAAGCCATTAAATTTGCCAGAGAAAATAACTGGAAAGTATACCCACACTGTTCTTACGCAAGATCTGTTATGATGAGAATGAGCGATGTCGATGACATTTTTCTAAAGAACTAATACTTCATTCAATAATATCTCCTCAATATCATCCGGATAGCTGACCTTCAGATGTTGGTCAGAAGCTACCCATGTCATGATCTCTTCCAGCTTTAATATTTTAGAATTGGGAATTCCCATTGCATCCAGGGCACAAGCGTTGCATTCTTGTTCGTATTGGTTATGGATAGGAATAACAAATAGTTTTTTATCCATAAATAATGCTTCAGCTGGTGCTTCAAATCCTGCATTGCATAAAATCCCATCACAATTCTCAAAATATTTCAGATACTGAACCTCATCCACAGGGAAAACTTCAACATTCTTAATTTTAACCTGGACTTTACTGTATTTTGAAAAAACTTTCCATTGAACCGGAATTTGTCTTAAGACCTTAATGATGTTCTCATCTGAAAAGCTAGGTAAATACACAAGGTAATATCCTTTCTTATCCGGATTAAGGTTTCTGATTTTATGCCGTATCACCGGCTTTTTTATTTGAGGATGATAATTCTCGAAATGAAAACCTATTTTTCTTTTACTGGGCACATAATATTTGAGAATAAGCTCTCCCAAAAAATCTTTTTTTTCAGGCTTTGGCGTTTCAGGAAAGCTCATAGATGCCTGATGGCTTAATTCGATCATGGGCAAGCTCTTCAACCTGGAAGCCCAACCTGTTAAAGGTTCGTAATCATTGATGATTAGATCATACTGCTCTAGCTCTAATTCCCTGATTGTTTTTACAGCATCAAAAAATTTATTTTCCGTAAATGTTTTTCGATAGGATAAACCGCCTGTTTTATTGTAAAGCAAGGAAATACCCCTATATTGAAAGTTAACATCAAAATCAGCCTTTAATTGAGATTGGTGACCACTTATCAAAGTATCCACTGAGGCATATTTTTTAAGAATAGGAATAATCTCCTGTGCCCTTGCAACATGTCCGTTTCCAGTACCCTGGAATGCATACAAAATTTTCATTCGGAAAAATTGGTTACTATTTTCAAAAGCTCGGATGTATTGATATCCAGAATCTCTTCCGCTTCATCATCTTTAAGCAAATCTTTATGATCATCATAATAAAAAATTTTCCATTCTTTATTGTGATACTCCAGAGCAGATAGGTTTTCTATCCAGTCTCCGGAATTAAGATAAGTACAAGAGCCTTTTTTATTAACAACTTTTCGGATTTGAGGCTGGTGGATATGTCCGCAGATTACATAATCGTAGTGGTTGTCAATGGCTAGTTCAGAAGCTGTCAGTTCAAAATCGCCAATATATTTAACCGCTTTTTTCACATTATTTTTGATCTTTTTAGAAAACGAGTACTTTTCTCTTCCCATCTTCTCCAAAGCCCAGTTTACAATATTGTTGATTACAATAAGTAAATCATACCCCTTCCCTCCAAGTTTAGCAATCCACTTGGAATGTTGAACAGATGCATCAAATACATCCCCGTGAAAAATCCATGTTTTTTTATGATCGATATCGAGACAGATTTTGTTACAGACTTTAAGTTTACCTAACTCAAAATCAGTAAACTTTCTGAACATTTCGTCATGATTACCTGTGATGTAGTACACATCCGTATTTTTAGTAGCAAATGAAAGAATCTTTTTGATTACTTTCAAATGAGGTTTAGGGAAGTAAGACTTTTTGAATTGCCAGATATCGATAATATCCCCATTCAAAACAAGAGTTCTTGGTTGAATTGAATTCAAATATCTCAATAACTCTTTAGCCTTACATCCATAAGTTCCCAAATGAACATCCGAAATAACAACTAACTCAATGTCTCTTTTCATTCGTATCTTTTTCAGCTTTTTTAAATTTGGCCGAATGGAACGCCAATGCGTTTCATAGTTTATACAAAGAAACTAATTGAAAGTTAACTATATATGAATGTTATATTATTTTTTATAACGAGTTCATCAACTCGTCAGTGATTTCCATGTTATGATAGACGTTTTGCACGTCATCGTCCTCTTCAAAACGGTCAAGCATTTTCATGTTGGCTTTGAATTGTTCTTCAGTAACTTCTTTTGTATTGTTTGGAATCCTTTGAAGTTCCGCACTTGTAACCTCTATTCCCAACTCGTCTAATTTATGCGATAATGATCCAAAATCTTCAAAAGCCGTCGTGATCATTACTTCTTCTTCGTCTTTATCAATATCTTCAGCACCACCGTCAATCATTTCCATTTCAAAATCATCCCACTCCATTTTAATTTTAGAAAGATCGATATTGAAAATACCTTTTCTATCGAAAATAAATGCCAACTCTCCATTTTTACCAAGGTTACCGTCAAACTTATTAAAAACAGCTCTCACATTGGCAACAGTTCTTGTGGTATTGTTGGTTGTACATTCAATAAAAAATGCAACACCCCCTTGTCCATATCCTTCATATGTAACTTCTTCGTAGTTTTCGGCATCAGCTCCGCTAGCCTTTTTAATTGCTCTTTCTACGTTATCTTTAGGCATGTTTGCACCTTTTGCATTCTGAATACATCTCCTTAAAGCAGGATTGGATTCAGGATCAGGGCCACCTGCTTTTACCGCTAAGGCAATGTCTTTACCAATTTTAGAAAAAGTTTTGGCCATTTTATCCCAACGGGCCATTTTAGAAGCTTTTCTATATTCAAACGCTCTTCCCATTTTATTTTTAAATTTTCAACAAAATTACTTAAAAGTCAACGAAAAAAAAATACCTCCAAAAAATTTGGAGGTATTAATTATTTAGAAAATTAAATTATTTTCTTCTTTTTTTAGCTGGAGCTTTTCTCTTAGCTGGAGCTTTTCCTTTCTTGATTACAGTTTTCTTCTGTACTACTTCAAGATCAGATTTTTTAAGTGCATCCCAAGCAGCACCGTTGATAGCTTCTACTTCAACTTTTCTGTCTACCATTCTTTCAGCATCAGATGCTTTTACAGAAACTTTAGCGTCTCTAGAACCAACACCTACTGATTTCAATTGGCTTCCGTTAACTCCTCTAGCTTCAAGGGCAGCAACTACAGAAGCAGCTCTTTCTCTTGAAAGTTTCAAGTTGTAAGCAGCAGCACCTTTAGCATCAGTATGACCAGTTACTAAGAATGTACCGTCGTTAGACTGCTTAATGATTGTTGCAGCTTGATCTAATTTACCATTAGATTCAGGTCTGATTGTAGCTTTGTTGAAGTTGAACAAGATATCTTTAAGAGCACCTGTAGCTTCTTTAGCGATTACGTCTTTTGGCTTAGGACATCCGTTGTACTCTGGAAGACCTGGAACAGTAGGACAAGCATCATCTTTATCTAAGATACCGTCACCGTCTGTGTCTGGCCAAGGACAACCGTTGTTTTCAGCTGGACCTGCTACTGTAGGACAAGCATCATCTTTATCGATAACACCATCACCGTCAGTATCTGGCCAAGGACAACCGTTGTTTTCAACTGGTCCTGCTACGTCTGGACATTGATCGTCTTTATCTGGAACTCCATCACCGTCAGTATCAGGACATCCTTGGAATTCTGGTAAACCTGGTGTATCAGGACAAAGATCGTCTTTATCTAAGATACCATCCTTATCTCTATCTCTGTTACCAAATCTAAAGTTCAAAGATGCAGAAGCTTGCCAGAAGTTAGCAACTGTAGATTTATCACCTGGAGTTGAAACATAATCTCCTTGAACTCCTAAACCGAAGTTTTTAGTTACCCAGAAGTTAATACCAGCACCAGTAGAAACTGTAAAGAAGTTAGCTTTACCATTTTCGTTACCGTTGCTACCATTAGTAACAACTTCACCATTAACATCAGTTCTTGGGAAAGCAAGAGCTGTATAATCGTGTCTAAGGTAGTTTGCACCTACTCTTAAGTATGGGTCAAACCAAGACTCTTCGTTCCATAAAAGACCCGCCGCCTTAGCTTGGAAACCAAGACCAGTCATTAGGAAAAATTCTTTTCCTGATTCGAATCTTTTATTACCAACATTCCCTACTGAAGTCTGCCAGTCAATTACTAAACCTTTACCGATATTTCTAGCAACAGTAAGTTTAGATAAAGGAGGAGTGATAGAGAAGTTGTTCACATTGAACAAAGTCTTCGTTAAATTTCTTGCAGCAAAAGTATTACTAAAGTTGTTTCTCTGAGCTGTATGGTTCTCCGCGTGAGCACCAACCCCGATCATCCACGGATTGTTGGTAGTCTGAGCGAATACAGTAGAAGCAACCGTAAGTGCCAATGCTGAAATTCCTAATTTTAGATTTTTCATAGAATTAAATGATTAAATAATTGATAATGCAAAATAAATATAATTTTTCTTTATATACAAAGTTTTTTAAATGATTTTTAACTTTTCTTTAATATTCTATCCAGGGTACGTTTATTTTCTCTATCTTTTATCGCTTCCCTTTTATCAAAAAGCTTTTTCCCTCTAGCCAACGCTATCAGCACCTTTGCTTTTCCCTTGTCATTGATATATAACTTTAAAGGTATGATAGTGTTCCCTGCGTCTTTTAACTTTTTCTCGAATTTCTGTAATTCTTTTTTGTGCAAGAGCAATTTCCGTTCCCTTTTTGTCTTATGATTGTAAAAAGTTCCTAATTTATACTCATCAATCATCATATTAATGATATATAATTCCCCATCAATAAACTGACAGAAGGATTCTGCGATAGATGCTTTAGAGGAACGTAAAGATTTTATCTCGGTACCGGTTAAAACCATTCCTGCCTCTACTTCTTCTATAATTTCATACTCGAAACGGGCTCTCCTATTTAATATATTGACTGTTTTCTCGATCTTCATTATTTTAAAATTTCATTAATGAAATATACAAAAATACCTTTCATTTAAAAACTTGACTATTACATTATTATAAAATACCCAAATTCTTTTCGTATTTTTGCGCCAAATTTACAAAACTATATGTTAACAGTATCTAACTTATCTTTACAATTCGGGAAAAGAGTTCTTTTTGACGAGGTAAACATCATGTTTGCCAAAGGAAATTGTTACGGGATTATCGGAGCTAATGGAGCAGGAAAATCAACATTCCTTAAAATATTAACTGGAAAACAAGACCCAACGACAGGAAGTGTATCATTAGAGCCTGGAAAAAGAATGTCTGTTTTAGAGCAGGATCACTTTGCATACGATCAATATAATGTTCTGGAAACAGTACTAAGAGGTAACAAAAAGTTATTTGAGATAAAGGCGGAAATGGATGCGTTATACGCAAAAGAAGATTTCTCTGATGAAGACGGTATTAAAGCCGGAGAACTAGGCGTTATTTATGATGAGATGGGAGGATGGAACTCAGAATCTGATGCACAGACCATGCTTTCTAACGTAGGGATCAAGGATGATATGCACTGGCAGATGATGAGCGAACTTGAGAACAAGGACAAGGTAAAGGTTCTTTTAGCTCAAGCTCTTTTCGGAAATCCTGATGTATTGATTCTGGATGAGCCTACCAATGACCTGGACATTGAAACGATTGCATGGCTAGAAAATTTCCTTGCAGATTATGAAAACACAGTAATTGTTGTTTCTCACGACCGTCACTTCCTGGATACCGTTTGTACCCACATTGGTGACCTTGATTATGCGAAACTTAACCTTTATACAGGTAATTACTCTTTCTGGTATCAGGCATCTCAATTAGCAACAAGACAAAGAGCTCAGGCTAATAAAAAAGCTGAAGAAAAGAAAAAAGAACTTCAGGACTTCATTGCAAGGTTTAGTTCTAACGTTGCAAAAGCTAAGCAGGCAACTGCAAGAAAGAAAATGATCGACAAGTTGAATATCGATGATATTAAACCTTCTTCAAGAAGATACCCGGCAATTATTTTCGAAATGGAAAGAGAGGCTGGTGATCAGATTTTAGATGTAAAAGGTCTTGAAAAAACGAAGGATGGAGAATTGCTTTTCTCTAATATTGACTTAAACCTTAAAAAAGGGGATAAAGTTGCTGTACTTTCAAAAAACTCTTTGGCTATTACAGAATTTTTTGAAATCTTAGCAGGAAACGTTGAAGCGGACAAAGGAACTGTTGCCTGGGGTGTTACTACTACTCAGTCTCATATGCCTTTAGATAACACTGATTTCTTCCAGGAAGACATCAATCTGGTTGACTGGCTAAGACAATTTACCAAGAATGATGAGGAGCGTCATGAAGAGTTTATGAGAGGATTCTTAGGAAGAATGTTATTCTCAGGAGATGAAGCTCTAAAATCTTGTAAAGTACTTTCCGGAGGTGAAAAAATGAGATGTATGTTCAGTAGAATGATGCTTCAAAAAGCGAACGTTTTACTTCTTGATGAACCGACTAACCACCTAGATCTTGAAAGTATCACCACATTAAACAACTCTTTATCTAACTTTAAAGGAAATCTTTTATTAGCGTCTCATGACCACGAAATGCTTCAAACGGTTTGTAACAGAATCATAGAATTGACTCCTAAAGGAATTATCGACAGAGAAATGAGCTACGATGATTATCTTGCAGACAAAAAGGTAAAAGAATTAAGAGAAAAAATGTACTCATAATTTTTGAGCTTATACCATATTAACAAAAAATCCTCAAATATTTTGAGGATTTTTTGTTTTTCGCCAACTCTATTCTGGTTGTAAATCAACGAGATATCATTTTAACTAAAAAGTCCTTTTCCGGAAAAATCACAGAAAAGGACCTACACTTAGTATTTAAAAACCACATTATACAATAAACAAAGATGCAATTGCAGTTGCATCACTGCCACTTAAAATTTCATCATATGCAGCAGAGCCTGCAGCAGCTCCAAATGCGTTAGCCGTATTAAATCCAGCCTGATTGATATTATCTTCTCCTTTGTATACAGGATCAGTAGCAGACGGCATATTTCCTCCATTTGCCAGCTCGATCCATCCTTTATTGGCTCTCATTCTCCTTACCTGAGAAGCATGACGTGCTTCTACCGAGTGAATTTGTAAGGCAGCCTGTAAAACTACTTTATTAGACATCACATTACCTGCCTGTCCCTTATATGCCCTCACACCAGTATCTTCAAAGGCTTGTGCAAGCACAAGAAATTGATTATAATCTGTAAAAGGCGCAAAATTACCATTTGCTGTAAAGTCAAAATTAGGTTTTGCCCCAGGTGTCACTCCCAATGATGTTAATGTGTTTTTTAAGAAACTAACGTGGGCAGACTCGTGTTTGGAGATCTGCATAAAAACAGTACGGTCTGCATTAGGGATCAGACCAGCTTTACCAAGTCCGATGCTATAATATTCGCTTTCCAGATATTCCAATGTCAGAGCTAATTGTAAAGCATCTGTCAAAGCACTTTTTAAAAAGCTTCCCGGAACCGCAGCCCTTGTAGTTTCAGCCTTTGCAGGAGTTGACATAGCTACTCCTAGTCCTAAAGGTACAGCGGCAACCGCTGCTTTTTTCCCCAACAATGAAATATTGGTGAGTGTTTCTAATCTCGAAGCTTCTGATGTAAAAAATTTATCATCAGAAAATTTATCTAATAATTTAAGAATGTTCATAATAATACGTTTTAAAAGTGAATAATTTAGTTGATACCTCTTTCTTTCCAGGTAAATGAAGTTTTTATAAACCCTCCTGCGGCCATCACCACATCCTTAGGTTCTTTGGCTACATCCAATCCATTGGCATCAACCACATCATCTCCGGAAAAATCTGCCGATCCCGGATTAATCAGATTTCTGATTGCAGAAGCGTGTCTTGCTTCTACCGAAACTATTTTCCCGGCAATAACTAAATAATCGGGATTGGTTATATATTTTCCCGCAGCATTATAAGCAGCAACACCGGTATCTTCCAAAGCTTTTGCTGTTGCTAAAACAGAGCTTCTGTTGCTAAAATTCACATTCGGGTATTGAAACTCAAGCTTGGGTAATACGTTTGAGGTCACACCAGTTATAGCAGCTTTAAAAAAATCACGATGAATTACTTCATGATGATATAAATCTGTAAATAATTCTTTTTCAGCATTTGAAATGCCTGTATAAAAATTATTAACCACTTTTGTATAGAAATCTGCTTCAAGTTGTTCCAGAGCATAGGCATAATTAAGAACGCCTACATCACCTGTTCCCAAGTCAAATACCTGATTATCCACTGTTTGGAAATCATCATTATCATCACACCCGACCAATGCAAGCCCTGCCATCGCAAGACCAATGCCGCCGAGTTTTAAGAAATTTCTTCTTCCTGTATCCAGAGATGCTCCCTGGCTGTTAACATTGATTGTCTTTTTCATAATATTAATCTTTTAGAGTGTTTAGTTATTTAATATCATTTACGACAATCTATTTCGTTTGGTTTTACAAAATCAAAATTTTTATTAATTTTTATTAAAATTTCATTACAATCACCACTAAACAGTTAAAAACCAACACAATAAATATTTAACTTAAAATTAAGAACAATTATCTTTTTTCATTTCTCAAATACTTTGTTTTATATGATTATATTAATATTTTATCATTACTTTTTAAAATATATTTTCCCTATTTTTGTGAAATGAGTCAAAAATGGATTTACAAGCCCGAACCCGACGAGGAAGTTGTGGACAGATTAAGTTCGTCACTTGGTTTTGGAACATTTGAATCTAAACTTCTCGTTCTAAGAGGAATTGACAATTATCAGAAGGCCCGGGAATTTTTCAAACCTAATCTTACTGATATTCACAGTCCGTTTTTAATGGCGGATATGCAAAAAGCCGTAGAGCGAATTGCAACAGCCATTGAAAATGGAGAAAAAATATTAGTATACGGGGATTACGACGTAGATGGTACGACTGCCGTTGCATTAATGTATCTCTACCTCAGCAAAATAGTCGAAAAAAAATATCTGGATTATTATATTCCGGACAGAAATTCTGAAGGGTATGGAATTTCAACTGAAGGAATTGATTTCGCCAAAGAGAATGGCTTTTCATTAATTGTTGCTCTGGATTGTGGAATCAAGGCTATTGATATGATTAATTATGCTAAAGATTTAGACATTGATTTTATCATTTGCGACCACCATTTACCTGGAGAAGAAATACCCAATGCTGTTGCTGTTCTGGATCCTAAAAGAAATGACTGCAGATATCCGTTCAAAGAACTTTCCGGATGTGGAGTCGGCTTTAAATTATGTCAAGGTCTTAACACTATCTATAAACTTCCGGAAGCTGAATTATTTGAATTAACAGATTTGCTGGCCATTTCTATTGCTGCAGATATTGTTTCTATGACCGGAGAAAACAGAGTTTTAGCCAAAATGGGATTAAAAACTCTTAGAAAAACAAGAAATTTAGGATTAAGATTATTAATTCCTGAAGATAAGCTATCTCATTTCGAAATTTCAAATATTGTTTTTGAAATTGCGCCCAAAATTAATGCTGCAGGGAGAATTTCCCATGGAAAAGCCGCTGTAGAGCTTATGGTTTCTGATAACTTAAAGCATGCACATCAGATTGTCAGTGATATAATGGGGCTGAATGATGAGAGACGTGAACTGGATATGAACTCTACCCTTTCTGCCTTAAATCAGATTATCGAATCCCAGCAGGAAACAAAATTGACAACTATCGTCTACCATCCGGAGTGGAATAAAGGAGTTATTGGAATCGTTGCATCAAGACTTATAGAAACTTACTATAAGCCTACTTTGGTTTTTACAGATGGTAATAACGGGGAAATGGTTGCTTCAGCAAGATCCGTTTCCGATTTTGATGTACATGAAGCATTGGATCTTTGTTCTGAATATTTTCTGAAATTTGGAGGACATCATGCTGCTGCCGGACTTTCTATGGAGAAGGAAAAATTTGATGCTTTTAAAGAAAAGTTTGAAAAGATCGTTGCTGAAAAAATTAAGGAACACCAAAAGGAACCTTCTATCACAATAGATTCTGAAATCGAAATTGACGAGATCAATAGAGAGTTTATCAATTTTCACAGGAAACTTGCTCCTTTCGGTCCGCATAATATGAAGCCTATTCTGGCATTAAAAAATCAAAAGCTTTCCGGTTATATAAAAACAATGGGAAAAGACAACAACCACGTTAAGTTTTATATCAAACAGGAATCAACAGGCAGAAATATTGAATGCGTTGGTTTTAAGCTTGGACAGTTTTCCGAGGATTTCAGAAACAAACATTTCGATTTGGTATTTACTTTAGAGGAGAATCACTGGAAAGGTAATGTAACGCATTATCTGAATATCAAAGATGTTAAGTTTAGGGATTAGAAATGAGGGCTTAGGATTTAGGGCTTAGAAACTAGAGAATAGGAAATATGGGAAACTATAAGGAATTAATTGTTTGGCAGAAATCTGTTGATCTTGTGACAGAAGTATATTCTTATACCAAAAATTTCCCTAAAGAAGAAATGTATGGTCTTACAAACCAAATCCGACGTTCTTCAATTTCAATTCCATCAAATATTGCTGAAGGCCATTCAAGAAGATCACAAGCCGACTATATCCAATTTTTAAAGATAGCAAGAGGAAGCTGTGCTGAACTGGACACTCAACTCATTATTTCTAAAAATCTAAGAGCCTGTTTAAAAAAGTAATAATAAAAAATAGTAAGGGTTAAAAGTTGCATAAAAATTGTCATTTTAGAGTTGCAAAAGAAAAAAACATCAATGTATCCAACAGACTTAACCCAAACTCAGTGGCAATTTATAAAAAAAGCATTAGATTTTGATGACAGAAAACGAAAATATGATTTGGTTGTCATTTGGAATGCTATCAGTTATTTAGTAAAAACAGGCTGTCAATGGAGACTTTTACCTCATGATTTTCCCAAATGGCAATTGGTTTATTACTATTATTCAAAATGGTCAAATCTGGAGATTTTCGATTTATTATTATCAAAATTGAGAGAGGAAGTACGACGAAACAGGGGTCAGAAAGCGCAGGCAAGTTTAGGAATTATTGACAGTCAAAGTGTTCGTTGGGGAAATAACCGTTCACTCAATGGCTTTGACGGAGGTAAAAAAATAAAAGGAATCAAGAGACACGTTGTGGTAGACAAAAATGGTTTTTTGTTAGCCGTAATGGTAAGTGTAGCCAATGTTCATGACAGTAAGGCTGCATTGTTACTGATCAAAACACTGCGATATTTACTAATTCCGCTTCAGGTAATCCTGGCGGACGGAGGTTATAGAGGAGAGATTATTGAGGAAATAAGAATTAAGTTTAATTATATCATTCAGATCGTAATGCGGAGTGACAAAAAAGTAAAAGGGTTTGAGCCAATTCATAAACGATGGATTATAGAGCGTACATTTGCTTGGTTTGATAACGATAGAAGATTATGCAGAAATTATGAACTCTTAATGGAATCCTCTGAAAACATGGTCAAATTATCCGCCATAAAATTATTACTGAATAAAATTTAAACAGACTCTAAATTACTTGAGCATTAACGAATTCGAGACTTTAGCTAAAACAACATCTGAAATTTCAAAAATGCTCAATGCTATTATTACAAAGCTTCAGACCAACCCTAATCCCTAAAGCC
The DNA here is from genome assembly GCF_002285635.2 of Chryseobacterium piperi. Lineage (NCBI taxonomy): Bacteria > Pseudomonadati > Bacteroidota > Flavobacteriia > Flavobacteriales > Weeksellaceae > Chryseobacterium > Chryseobacterium piperi. The sequence continues at coordinate 2,725,223 of NZ_CP023049.2, forward strand.
TAATTGCTAATCCCTCATTATGAAAAAAATCGGTTTATTTTTCGGTTCCTTTAATCCAATTCATATTGGACATCTTATTTTGGCCAATTATATTTTAGAGAATTCGGATATGGATGAGCTTTGGTTTGTTGTAAGCCCTCAAAATCCATTTAAAGATAAAAAATCACTACTGAAGGACCATAACAGGTTGGATATGGTACAGCTCGCTGTAAAGAACTATCCTAATATGAGAGCTTCTAATGTTGAATTCTCTCTGCCGAAACCTAGTTATACCATTGATACCCTCACTTATCTTAATGAAAAATACCCTGAGTATTCTTTCAGTTTGATAATGGGAGAAGATAATTTAGTCAGTCTTCATAAATGGAAAAATTCGGAAACATTGATTAAGAACTACCATATCATTGTTTATCCAAGAGTTTTTGAAGGAGAGAAAAAAGATTCAGACTATTTACAACATGAAAATATTTCTCTGATAAAAGCACCGGTTATCGAAATATCTGCTACAGAAATTCGTAATATGATTAAAGAAGGCAAAAATGTGAGACCGATGCTTCCTCCAGAAGTTTTTGAATATTTGGACGGAAGTAGTTTTTATAAGTAATTTTGCAAACTAGAAATGAGAGGTTAGAAACTAAAAGTTAGAAAAAGGACTCTTACCTTTTAACCCTCAACTTACAACTAAAGAAATGAACTTCATCGAAAAATTTTTCTCAAAATATCCCCAGGAAAAAATCATTAAATGGTTTAAGCAAATCTGTGTAGCGGAAGCAATTTCCTGTTTTCTTCTTTATGGAGTAGCAATGATCTGGAAAAGATATGATGATGAAGGTTTACTTCCTACCATTTTTATTATAGTTGTTGGAAATATTCATGGTCTTTTCTTTACGCTCTATCTTTTACTGTGTTTACCTGTAAGAAAAATCTTTAAATGGGACGATGAAGATTTTGTCTTTGCATTACTTTCCGCTTTTTTCCCTTTTGCAACCATCTGGGTTGATAAAAAGCTAGCCCGCTTCGACCGGGAATAAGTATCTTTCTTTTTTGTACTAGTCTATATCCTATTTTACTTATAGGATATACATACTTGTGTTCAAAATAAACCAAAACTTTTACAAAAGTAACTTCAATACGGCTCCAAAATTTTAAATTTTTATGTTAAATTTTTAGAATTTTAAGTTTCAATGTAACAACTTAGACTGTCCAGTTGTCTAATTAAATAGCAAACCAAAGTAATAAGAAAATTTTTAATTAAAATTTTAATACCTGATAATCAGTCAATTAAAATTATGAAAGAAACATTTTAAGTACTTTGTATTGCATAATACTAAATTTATTATATATCTTTGCTATGTTAAATAATAACAAATACAAGCTATTAACAGATTAAGAAACTAAAATCATGAAAACTCATATACTTTTTGCAGCTTTATTTTTCAGTGGATTTGCTTTTTCTCAACAGAAATCAGATACTTTGAAAACTAAAAATATAGAGGGAATTAATTTAAAGAAACAAGTCTTTAAAAAACAAAGTGATCGATTCATCTACGATGTGGCTTCTTCTCCAATTGCTAAAGGAACCAATACATTCAATTTATTAAAACAAACTCCGATGATTTCGAGTATTGATGGCAAGACCTTAAAAATCATGGGGAAATCAGAAGTGGTTATCTACATCAATAACAAAAAAACGAATATGGATTCGGAAGCATTAATTGAAATGCTGAAGAATACTCCATCAGAAGATATTCAGAAAATTGAGGTGATTACCGTTCCAGGAAGTGAATTTCAGGTTGAATCCAATGACGGAGTGATCAACATTGTCATGAAGAAAAGCAGAAATAATGGTTATAATGGAACTCTTAAAATGCAAAATGAACAGAGCTACTATAATAATCCTTCTGCCGGAGCATCCTTTAATTTCAGAAAAGATAAGCTGGCTGTTAATACCAATTTCAATACAGGAAGCTGGACAGAAAGAGAAAAATACAGACTTTCAAATGGAGATTCTACTTTCAGAAATGAGTCTTATGGCTTCAATGATGATCCTAATAAAAATTTCGGAGGTAGTGTCAATATCGATTATGAAATCAATAAAAAGCAAAGCTTAGGCTTTACTTACAATATGAGATATAACAAAAGTTTCAATTCGATCCTGGATATCACAAACATTCAGAATGGTGTATTGAAAAACAGAACAGTAAATGATGAGGATGCACAGACAAGGAATCACTCTTTCAACTTAAACTATGAGATAAAAACGGATTCATTGGGAAGCAAGTTGACATCTAACATTTCTTACCTATGGTTTAACAGAGATAAATCAAGCATCAATGAAACGTTTCCTTTCATCGTTGATGAGAATAATAAATATGGAGCTTTTAAACAATGGGTTCCGCAAATCATCAACAATTACGCCGCGAATATTGATTATATCAAAAAGACCACATCAGGAAATTCCTGGTTAATGGGAGCCAGCTATAACAATACCAAAACTGATAATGATACCAGACAAGAAATTTATACTCCTAATGGATTCATTAATGATTTCGCTCAGACCAACCACTTTATTTATAAGGAAAACATTCTGGGACTTTATCTGACTTACGAAAGAAAACTGAATGAGAAACTATCAGGTAAAATAGGAGCACGTTATGAGATGACCAAAAGTAATGGTGAAATTTTAGGAAAAACCAGTTTTGAGAGAAACTATAACAACCTGCTCCCTTTTGTTAATTTAAACTACACCATTAATCCGGACAACAATATCACTTATACTTTTTCAAGCAGGGTGAGAAGACCTAGATTCTGGGAGCTTAATCCGGCAAGAACCTATTTCACCCCTGACAACTATACTCAGAATAATCCTTTTGTACTGGCCTCAAAGTATTACAATCAGGAGATCAATTATATGTTTAAAAATGCTTTCTATGCTAACCTTAGTTTTAATTATGTAGAAGATGCATCAAGCCAGCTGCCATTGCAAGGATCTTTGACAAAGCCTGTAAAAGACAAAAATGGAAATATAATTATAGGCAGTGACGGAAAGCCTCAAATGGCCACTACTAAGTTTCTGAGATATATAAGAACGAATTATGGTAATAATAAGCAATTGGGATTAACCTTGGGAATGAACAAATCATGGTTTAAAGAAATCTGGACAACCAACTACTCTATTAATTTAGCTTACGCCATGTACTCGGGTAAGGTTAGTGAAGACCCTACTTCAATGCCTGTTCCCGGACAAACAGAAGTCCTGTCCCCTTATATTGTAGATGTAAAAAATTTCAATTTTTCGGCACAGTTCAATAACAGCATTCGCCTTTCTTCTAAAAAAGACTGGTTTCTGGGAATCAACTACTTCTATGCAAGTAAAAGTAAAATGGAAATCGGAGAACTGGGAACAAGACAAAGCTTGGACCTTAGTGTAAAAAAGATAATGGGTAGCTGGACCTTCTTAGTAGAACTCTATGATGTGTTTAATCAGAATTTCAACCAGATCAACGGAGTTCAGCCTGATGGAAGCTTTAATAATGTAACCAATTTTGGATATCCCAGAATCTTTAGTGTAGGAGTTACTTATAATTTTGGAAATCAAAAACTAAAAAAGACACGAGAAATGAAATCAGCGAATGATGCTGTAAAATCAAGAACGTAATAAAAACATACCCACTTAAGAATTATTAAATCAATAATATCATGAAAACGCCACTACTTATCGCAGCCCTATTCTTTAGCGGATTAGCTCTCGCACAGGAAAAGAAATCTGACACTGTAAAAACTAAAAATATAGAAGGGATAACTTTAACCAAACAAGTATTCAAAAAACAAAGTGACCGCTTCGTTTATGATGTTGCAGCATCTCCTGTTGCCAAAGGAAATACGACATTTGATATTTTAAAGCAGACTCCGCTTCTTTCAACTACTGATGATAAAACACTGAAAATTGCAGGAAAGAATAATGCTCTTATCTATATTAATGGCAGAAAAACAAATATGGACGCTGAGTCCCTTGTACAATTTCTTAAAAATACTCCTGCAGAAAATATTCAAAAAATTGAAGTAATCACTGTTCCCGGAAGTGAATTCCAGGTTGAATCTTCTGACGGAATCATTAATATCGTTTTAAAGAAAAAAATGAGTGATGGTCTTAATGGAAACATGAGAATGGCCAACACTCAAAATAAATACAATGCAAGTTCAGCCAGTTTCTCTGCCAATTACAGAAAAGATAAATTAGGAATCAGCGCCAATCTTAATGGCGGAGAAAACATCCAACCTCAATCTTATATTCTAAGAAACGGAACAGATCAGCTAAAGAATGAGTCGGTAGGTGATATTGATGATCCTAATAAAAACCTTGGTGGATATCTAAACATTGATTATCAGCTAACCGATAAAAGTAACCTGGCATTATCATGGAATTCCTGGGCGAACAGAAGCTATAATTCTACTATAGACCTATTCAATACCATGACACAGCCTGATGATACAGGAGCAATGGTTACATCATTTACCAGAACAAAAAACAGAGAAGACGCAAGAAATTACAATAATTCCGTAAACTTAAACTATGAAATAAAACTTGACTCCCTTGGCAGTAAATTTAATGCTAATGCAGCATATCTCATCTACAAAAGATTTCAGTTTTCACGAAACAATACCATGCTTCCAGACAAAGTAGGCGGTTATTCCAGATTTGGAAAAACAATTACCCAGAACATCCCACAAGTCATCAATAATTTTTCCGGAACAGTCGACTATATTCAGAAATTTAAAAACGATTTTACCATTTCTCTTGGTGGAAATTTTAATAGAACTAAAACAGATAACGATACCAAGAACTTTACTTATCAATTCGTAGACAAAAATGGCAATGATATTAAAGATCCTCAGCCTACACCGGACTTCAACCATTTCATATATGATGAAAATATATATGGAATGTATCTGACCCTTGAAAAGAAATTTTCAGATAAGTTCTCAGGAAAAGTAGGAGCTAGATACGAGATTACCAATAGTCTGGGGACAGCAGATAGCCCGACCAATCCAATAGAAAGCCAAAGACAGCAGAGAATTGAGAGAAATTACAATAATTTCCTGCCCTATCTAAGTTTCAATTATGCGATTAATGATAAAAATAATATTTCTTATTCATTTTCCAGTAGAATGAGACGTCCAAGTTTTTGGGAACTTAATCCGGTAAGGAATTATATTACAGAGTTTAATTATACCCAAAACAATCCATTTGTAAAGGCCTCTTCCACCTATAATCAGGAATTGACCTACATGTATAAAAATTCTTATTTCCTTATTTTAAATCACTCTTATTTCAAAGACCAGATCACTCAGGTTCCTTTACAGGGTTTTATAAAATCAGCTGACGGTAAGATTGGGACTCAAAATGTATTACGCTATATCAGAACAAATTTTGGAGATAAACAGGAAATGTCTGCAATGATTGGAATTCAAAGAAGTTTCTTCAAACAGTATCTAACCTTGAATTTTAATGCCGGAGTCCAGCACAATATCAATAACGGTTCTTTGGCTGAAGATCCAACCACAGGAGATACTTTCGTAGATAAAGACGGAAAACCTCTTGTATATACAAACACAGTAAAGTCAACTAGTATAGTAATTACAAGTAATAATACAATTCGTTTGGATAAGAAAAAGACATGGTTTTTAGGAGTTAATTATTTCTTTGTTGATAAGCAGCAAATCGAACTGGGAATGTTAAAAAACCTCATGAGCTTAGATCTAAGTATAAAGAAAAACTGGAACGACTGGACCTTTGCACTGAACGTCAATGATGTTTTAAGAACCAATATTGTAGAGATCGAAGATTATCAGGCTAACGGAAACTATAACTATATCAGAAATGATCAATACAGAAGGGGGATGACGTTAAGTATCACTTACAATTTTGGAAATCAAAAACTGAAAAAAGTAAGAGACATTGAGGGTGCTTCCGATGCTATTAAGAGTAGAACAAAATAAAAACAATCATTCTTCATATCAATTATTTTTAGCAAGCTCACTGATTTCTCAGCGGGCTTTTTATTTTAATATTAATGAATGAATGAATGTGTAATTACCCCATTCAACTGTTGGTTTATGGGAATTCTAAAAGATATTTATAGTATTTTTTTAATTAAAAGACCCGTTACAGGATGTGTAACGAGTCTTATATTAAATATTAAGTTCTAATTAATTACAGGTAATTCTGAAACATCTTCCAAAACGATTCATACATTCAAGCCATTTACAACCTCCACCATAAATTGGCATATCACTTCAATAAATGTTTTTTAATAAATCTATGTTTAATTTCATTTAATTTATAGTTTCATAATAATTAAAGAAATAACAAAATTTATTTCTTAGGCAAAAAAACTTCCGCCAGCATACAACGTGCACTTCCCCCGCCATTTACCTCGATTGTATTAAGATCGGAATAAATAATCTCGCAATATTTTTCAATCGCAGAAATTTGTTCTGATGTTAAAGACTCATAAGCCGTCTGACTCATTACCAGAAACTTTTCACCTTGCTTATTTTGAACCTGAAGCATATTTCCAGCAAACTGATGCATTTGTTCTTCGGAAATTTCAATAATTTCTTTTCCGGAGTTTTTAATGGTTTCGATTACTTTACTTCTCTCCAATTCATTATCAATACAGTCTAAACAGATCACTACAAAACGATCCGCTACACACATCATTACATTGGTATGGTATATTGGAAGTCTTTCAGAGCCTACTGTTTGAAATGAGTGAAAAACAATCGGAGTAAAACCGTATTTTTCACAAAAATCTCTGAATAATTTTTCATCCAGCCTTAAAGAAACAGAACCATAAGCAATTTTATTGTCATGATCGAAGATCATACTTCCGGTTCCTTCCAAAAAATGTCCCTGGATTTCCGGAAATGACCAGTCGTCAATTTCGGTTATTTCAAAACCTTTATCTTTTATCTTCTCCAGAATATCTTCTCTTCTTTCTACTCTTCTATTTGAGGCAAACATAGGATATAAAACTACTTTACCATCATTATGAAAACTTACCCAGTTATTGGGAAAAATAGAATCAGGAGTATGAGGATCTAATGTATCTTTAATCGCGATGACATTGATTCCTTTGTTTCTTAATTTCTCAACGAAAATATTGAACTCTCCTAAAGCTTTAGCCTGAACATCAGAATCTTTCTGTTCAACCTGAAAGTAATTATTTTCTGCGGTTTCCGCATTATAGCCGAAAGCGATCGGCTCTATCATTAATACTGTATCTGTTGTTTGCATTATTTTAAGTTTGAGAATATTAGGGTTTGAGAGTTTGAGTGTCTTAGCCTGCTTGAAACTAGAAATTATTTTCTTCTTGATTAAAAGATGAAAATGAACACCATTTTTCTGACTGATTGATCATACTAACTAACATTCCAATTATTTGATTATACTGATTATTTAAATTATTAAATTGCTCTTCATTAATGTATTTACATGCTAAGGAAAATTGCAACCAGGTTTGAGTTTCTCTAGCCTCGCCTTCTGAGTCTGTAAGCTTTGCTACAAAAGACTTTTCATATTTTCTTTTTCCCCACGCTTCACTAATATTAGCAGAGACTGATCTTGATGACCTTCTGATTTGGTCTGTAAGCGAGTAAAGTTCTTCCTTTGGAAAAGATTTTGAAAGTTCATAAATAGTCATCGCCATTTCAAAAGATCTTTGAAAAACTTTTAAATCCTGATGAAACTTAACTGTTGACATAATTTAAAATTACACATTATAAGTAAAATCTTTCTCACTCTCCTACCCTGAAACACGCCCACTCTCTTACTCAGAATTACTCTCTTACTAATGGCATTGTAGAGCAACGTAGAAGCCCACCCATTTTAGATATTTCACGGTATGGAATTTCTTCTACTGTCATTCCCCACTCATTTCTTAAGTGATTATTCATTCTCGTAAATGCTTTGTCTGAAACAATTATCTCAGGAGAAATTGAGAAGATATTAGGAAACATTTCAAACATTTCTTCATCAGTAACGTGGAAGCAGTTTTCTTCTCCGAAAATATCAATGATCAAACGATAATCACTTTCATCTACAAAACCTTTTTCATAAATGATGCATTTATCATTTCCAACGGGATTAAATGTACAGTCCAAATGCAGAATACCTTCAAAAGGATTCTTGTCATTTTTCTTTAGCTCAAGATCAATAATTCTCTTTTTAGGAAAATATTCCTTGAGAATTTCGATGGCATATTCATTGGTTCTTGCTGTTTTATAGTTTCTGTAGTCTTCACTGAAGCAGGTCCCTATAAAGAGAAAGTCACCCCAAACAATCACATCTCCGCCTTCAATATGAGCTGTTTCCGGAAGATTGATAATTTTTCTCCAGGCTACTTTTTCAAAAACTTTTTTATATGCATCCTGCTCATCTGCTCTGTCAGCAATAACATTTGAAATAATCATTTTATCGTCGATTACAAAAGCAACATCTCTTGCAAAAACCTGGTTGTAGTCTTTAATAATGCTGGGACGCAAAACTTCTACATCATGTTTTTTCAGAACAGCCTCAAAAGCGTTCATTTCGTCGATAATATCCTCTTCTGTAGGATATATATTATTTTCGATTGAGTAGTATGATTTGGCATCATAACTTTCCTCAAGTGTAGGAACCGGTCCCAGGGAATTAGGTTGGCCGAGAACAACTGATTTTAGCCTTCCTGTTTCATTTTTAATATTTAGTTTCATAAAGATTTATGCAATATACAAATATAAGTAAAGGTCTCTATTTGGAAAACTTTTGAATTACTTTATACAAAGAATTAATAGTACTATTCCATCTTCTATAGTTATAAAGACAAAATCGCTGATTTTAAGAGCTTGTCATTTAGACGGTAAGAGAATACTCAGATTGGAACAGATAAATTGAGCTGATTTAACGACTCTCATGTCATTGTACTATAAACAACATCAACACAAAATAAGAATCTATAAACCATTGGTTATTATATTATTTATTTCAAAAAAAAAAACAAAATTTAAAATAAACTTCATAATTTAGTGATATAATTTTCAAAGAAAATTAAAACTTAACCATTAACATCAAATACCAAAAACATGAAAAAAACCAATTCTGTGCTAAAACATGCACAAAAATTAGGAAGAGACCAACAAAAATCAATTATCGGAGGTGCAGGCCCAACTAAGCCAAGATACTGCTGTGAATGGAATGACGACGGAAGCTGTAGAATCTGGACATGCGGAAACTGTGTCTGCCCATAATACTAAAAACAAAAACCTGCTAACTTTATAGCAGGTTTTATTTTTTTAATAATCTCATAAATTTATATTTTATGAATTGTTTCCTATAAAAAATCCCAAAGTAAACTTTGGGATTTAATTTATATTAAGCAGATATTATCTGTTTACCATAGCAATATAGTCTCTTTGCTGAGCGCCTTGGTATACTTGTCTTGGTCTTCCGATAGGATCTCCTTTCAATCTCATTTCTTTCCACTGAGAAATCCATCCCGGTAGTCTTCCTAACGCAAACATTACGGTAAACATTTCAGTAGGAATACCTAATGCTCTGTAAATAATACCTGAATAGAAGTCTACGTTTGGATATAGTTTTCTTTCGATGAAGTATTCATCTTCAAGAGCAACTTTTTCTAATTGCATTGCAATGTCTAGAGCTTTATCCTGAATTCCTAATGCAGTAAGGATATCATCAGCAGCCTTTTTAATAATTTTCGCTCTTGGGTCGAAGTTTTTGTAAACTCTGTGTCCGAATCCCATTAGACGGAAGTTATCATTTTTATCTTTTGCTTTAGCAACGTATTTAGATACATCACCGCCATCTTTTTCAATTAACTCAAGCATTTCGATTACTGCCTGGTTAGCTCCACCATGAAGTGGTCCCCAAAGAGCAGAAACACCTGCAGAAATTGAAGCAAAAAGTCCTGTGTGAGCTGATCCTACCATTCTTACTGTAGAAGTAGAACAGTTTTGTTCGTGATCAGCGTGAAGAATCAATAATTTATCTAAAGCATTAACTACTACTGGATTCATTACAAACTCTTCATTTGGTAATCTGAACGCCATTTTGTAGAAATTCTCTACATAGTTAAGGCTGTTATCTCCATGGTTAAGAGATAAACCTTGTGTTTTTCTATAGGTCCATGCACAAAGGTGAGAGAATTTAGCAATCATCATTTCTGCTGCATGATCCATTTCTTCTTTAGAATTTACATTTACTGCTCTAGGGTTAAATGCAGTTAATGCAGATGTTAAAGATGATAAAACGCCCATAGGGTGAGCAGAACGAGGAAAAGCATCGATGATCTTTTTCATCTCTTCTGCAATGAAGTTATATTGTTTAATGTTTCCTTCAAAAGCTGTGTACTGACTTTGGGTAGGTAATTCTCCATTTAACAAAAGATACATTACTTCTGTAAAATTAGACTTCTCAGCAATTTGTTCGATAGGATATCCTCTATAAAGCAATTCTCCCTGATCTCCATCTAAGTAAGTGATGTCGCTGATAGTTGCACCCGTATTTTTATAACCTAAATCTAGGGTGATAAGACCTGTTTGGTCTCTTAGTTTTGAAATATCTATCCCTCTGTCTCCGATAGTACTATCCACGATTGGATATTCATATGAATTACCGTCGTAATTCAATATAACTTTGTTGTCTGACATTATTTATTTTTTTATAAATTTACTAAAATTCCATAAAAAAACAGCAAACAAAATATCGTTTGCCGTCATTTATATTTTCAATTATCTTTTAATCTTAAATGCTTCCATTCCTGGAAAAATTGCAGTTTCACCCAACGCTTCTTCAATTCTTAATAGCTGATTGTATTTAGCCATTCTATCTGATCTTGAAGCTGATCCTGTTTTAATCTGTCCACAGTTCATAGCTACTGCTAAATCTGCAATGGTAGAGTCTTCAGTTTCTCCTGATCTGTGGGACATTACAGAAGTATATTTATTATGCTGAGCCATTTGTACTGCTGCCATTGTTTCAGAAAGAGATCCAATCTGATTTACTTTAACAAGAATTGAGTTGGCGATACCTTCTCTTACCCCTCTTGCTAATCTTTCAACATTGGTTACGAATAAATCGTCTCCTACAAGCTGAACTCTGTCTCCAATTTTATCTGTCAACATTTTCCAACCTTCCCAGTCATTTTCCTGCATACCATCTTCAATAGAGATAATTGGATATTTAGAAGCCAATTCTGCTAAATAAGATACTTGTTCACTACTTGTAAATTGTGCAGAATCCTGAGTCTGGAATTTTCTGTAATCATAGATTCCATCTTTATAGAATTCCGATGCAGCACAGTCAAGTGCCAACATGATATCATCTCCTGGCTTATATCCTGCTTTTTCGATAGCCTGAAGTAATGTATCCAAAGCATCTTCCGTTCCTGCAAAAGTAGGAGCAAAACCTCCTTCGTCACCTACTGCTGTAGATAAACCTCTTGAATGAAGAATAGATTTTAAGCTGTGGAAGATTTCAGTTCCTTTTCTCAATGCGTGAGAGAAAGAATCTGCTTTTACCGGCATAATCATAAATTCCTGAAACGCGATAGGTGCATCAGAATGTGAACCACCATTAATTACGTTCATCATCGGAACCGGTAATGTGTTAGCATTAACCCCTCCAACATATTTATATAAAGGCATTCTCAATTCAGTAGCTGCCGCTTTCGCTGCTGCTAAAGAAACTCCAAGAATAGCATTTGCCCCAAGGTTTCCCTTATTATTACTTCCGTCAAGGTCGATCATGATCTGATCTAAAAGATTCTGATCAAAAACTGGAAGCCCTACTAATTCAGGTGCAATCACCTCTCTTACATTTTCAACAGCCTTAAGAACTCCTTTCCCCATATATTCCGAACCTCCATCACGTAATTCTACTGCTTCATGTTCTCCTGTAGAAGCTCCGGATGGTACCGCAGCACGTCCCATTGCACCACTCTCCGTAAATACATCTACTTCAACTGTAGGATTCCCTCTTGAATCCAAAATTTGTCTCGCTTCTATGTAAGAAATGTAACTCATTTTTTGCTTATTTATAGTTTATACAAATTTAATCAAAACAAAACGGATAAGGAAAAATCTCATCTATTATTTTATCCGTTGAGCAATAATATTTATGGTTTTACTAGTTGATCCAAGACAGGAATTTTAACAGTTGAAACAGTAGTTTGCACCTTCTGATTCAGCTGATCAAAAATAATAATCTCATTTTTTCCTTTCTTAAGCCATACACCAGGAATATAAAGGGTTTGTTGTGGCCCCACTTTCCAAAAGCGACCAATATTTTTTCCGTTGATGAAAATCACTCCTTTACCCCAGTCCTTCATATCAATGAAAGTATCTCCAACTTCGCTTAATTCAAACTCACCCTGATAAAGTGTTGGTACATCTTTCAACTGAGCCAGCTTTCCTGTATCTACTGGTTTCGTCTTAATAGTTGATGAGAACTGATCAGGGAAGGGCAGCTTAGTCATTTCCCAATTTCCTGTAATCTCAGTATCTCCTATTTTTACAGGTGAGATAATACCTTTGGTATTTTCATTAATACGGGCTCCATAATTAATCCTTCCCCAATTCTCAACTAAAATTTCTAATGTAGAATTGAAAGGAATATCAATTGGCATTGTATACTGATTATAGTATCTGTTCAGCTCGCCTACTTTTTCACCATTAATATAAATCGTTGCAAAATCACGAAGACCACTCAGGTCTAATGTTCCGCTTGCCGGCTGATTAAAATGGCGACGATAAAGCACATAGCCATGTCCTTGATTCAAATCCTCGAAAGATTTAGGTGTATCACTTTTCACGACCTCTTGTCCTTCAGCATAATTGAAAAAGTTATAAAGCTTATTCAACTTAATATTTTTGATATCAATTACTTTGATCGGTGCAGGTACTTCAGGAAGCTTTGCTTTTGTATGCTTTGAAATAACAGTACGCAACGAGTCATATTTTGGAGTTCTCCAGCCTGCTTCAGTTATTGGAGCGTCATAATCATAAGAGGTTAAATCAGGTTGGATGTCATGATTTTTGTCGTAGTTGGCTCCACTGGTAAATCCAAAATTAGTTCCTCCATGTACCATATAATAGTTAAAAGAAACATTATTCTTCAGATACTTATCGGTTTGTCTGGCTACTGCTCCTGCATCCACTCTTGGAAATTTCTCTGCCCAATGCGAAAGCCAACCAGGGTAAAATTCAGCGACCATATAAGGTCCCTGATTATTGTTATATTTATTAACAGCTTTTTTCAAATTCTCAATATTATCTTCACCATTGGCAGTAGGCAGTGCCCCTTCAACACTTCCTCCTTCGAATAACGATGACCCGTCAGAAGTAAACATGGGTACCTTAAGCCCTGTTTCTTTAAGTTGTTTAACAATTTTAGCATTATAATTACGGTGGCTAGCGAGTGGAATATCTTTACGCTGCACTACGAATGATCCGAATTCATTTTCTGCCTGAACCATAATAACAGGGCCTCCATCGTTAATTTGCAAATCTTTTATCTGATCGTATAGCTGTGTAATATATTTTTTGGTCTCAGCCAGAAATGGTTCATTATCCTCTCGAATCTTTAACCCTTTAATATTCTGTAACCACCATGGATATCCACCAAATTCCCATTCTGCACACACATAAGGGCCAGGGCGAATAATAACATACAATCCAACTTCTTGTGCTGTTTTTATAAACTTTCGTAAATCTTTTTCTCCTGAAAAGTTCCATTTTCCAGGCGATTCTTCATGATAATTCCAGAAAACATAAGTCGTAACGGTGTTTAGCCCCATAGCTTTCATCATTTGTAAACGATGCTTCCAATATTCCGAAGGCACTCTGGGGTAATGAAGTTCACCTGAATGAATCATAAATTCTTTCCCATTCAGTAAAAAATGTCCGTCTTTAATTTCAAATTTCCCTTTTTGGATCTGTGAAAAGATTGAATTAATGGACAATACAAAAATAATAACGTACAAATACTTAGAATAAATTTTCATATGATAAGGCATGATTTTTGTAAAAATAAACAATAAAATCAAAGCTTAACATTAAACGGAAAGAATCATGAAAAAAAGTATCATTTTACTAAATACTATACTTATATTAACAGCAATTAGCTGTAAAAAATCAACTGACAGAAACAAAAGTGTTTTAAAATCTGATAGTACGGAGACTACCATTGTTGATAATAATGGCAAGATCGACTCTTCAACAGTTCATTCATCTACTGTTGAGGTTAATGGCCAAAAAACGGAAAAAACAGATTTTGTTTATAAAGCAACTGATGGATCTTTGGTAAAAGTTGTTTTTAAACATGATCCAAAAGAAAGTACCGTAGCCATTACCAGCAATAAAAAAACCTTTACTTTACCCAAAGCAGAAACTAAGGGTGATGAAACCATCTATAAAAAAGATGATATGACAGCCAGAGTAAAGGGCGACAGTTTGCATCTGGAGCAGGGAAATAATGTTATAGAATTGAAGAGAACAAAGATCTAAAATGAGATACGGGGTCACGAGATTCGAGATTGATTGTAATCAATAACCTATTGATCTCTCTATAAAAGCAAAAAACCATCCAGAATTTGGATGGTTTTTTTTATATATCTGAATGAATATTATTCTTCAGTTTTTTCCTCTGTAGAATCAGCTGCTTCAGCCTTTGGAGCTTCAACTTTTTCTTCTACTGCAGGAGCTTCAGCAACTACAGTTTCTGCTTTTTTAGCAGTTGTAGCTCTTCTGCTTCTTCTTGTAGTCTTTTTCTCTTCAGCATTAGGATTGTAAAGCTCATTGAAGTCTACTAACTCGATAAGAGCCATATCAGCAGCATCACCTTGTCTGAAACCAGTCTTGATGATTCTTGTATAACCGCCGTTTCTCTCAGCGATTTTTGGAGCTACTGTTCTGAATAATTCAGTTACTGCTTCTTTATTTTGAAGATATGAAAAAACAATTCTTCTATTGTGTGTAGTATCTTCTTTTGCTTTTGTTAATAGGGGCTCAACATATACTCTTAAAGCTTTCGCTTTAGCTACAGTAGTGTTGATTCTTTTATGCTCAATTAGAGAACAAGCCATATTAGAAAGTAAAGCACTTCTGTGAGAAGCTGTTCTTCCTAAGTGATTGAATTTTTTACCGTGTCTCATTATTAATTATTTATCAGCGTCTAACTTATATTTTGCAACGTCGAAACCGAAGTTAAGACCTTTTGAATGCACTAATTCTTCTAGTTCTGTCAAAGATTTTTTACCAAAATTTCTGAATTTCATCAAATCAGACTTACTGTAAGAAACTAATTCTCCTAACGTTTCAACTTCTGCAGCCTTCAAACAGTTTAGAGCTCTCACTGAAAGATCCATATCTGCTAATTTAGACTTAAGGAGTTGTCTTGTATGAAGAGTTTCTTCATCATATTGGATAGATGCTTTTACAGCTTCTGTTTCAAGCGTGATTCTCTCATCAGAGAATAACATGAAGTGATAAATTAATATCTTAGAAGCTTCTGTTAAAGCATTTTGAGGACTGATGGAACCATCAGTTTCTATATCTAATACAAGTTTTTCGTAGTCTGTCTTTTGCTCTACACGATAATTTTCAATGCTGTATTGTACTTTCTTAATTGGCGTGAAAATAGAGTCAATAGCAATAGTACCTACAGGTGCATTGTTTGACTTATTTTGTTCAGAAGGAACATACCCTCTACCCTTTTCTACATTGAAAGTAATTTCGAAAGTTACATCACTGTTTAGGTTACAAATAATCAACTCAGGATTTAAAATTTCAAATCCGTTGATTGATTTACCTAAATCTCCAGCAGTAATAATCGTTTGACCCGAAACTTTGGCAACAACCTGCTCATTAGACTGGTTTTCTGCCGTAGCTTTTAATCTTACCTGCTTAAGGTTAAGAATAATTTCGGTAACATCTTCGATTACTCCTGGAATAGTTGAAAATTCGTGCTCTACACCTTCTATTTTGATAGATGAAATAGCGTATCCTTCCAGAGAAGAAAGCAACACTCTTCTCAAAGCATTACCGATTGTAAGCCCGAAACCTGGTTCTAAAGGTCTGAATTCAAATTGACCTTTAAATTCATCAGAGTTAAGTAAAATTACTTTATCGGGTTTTATGAATTGTAAAATTGCCATATTATTGGGTTGAGCAAAAATTTGATTAAAAAATTATTTAGAGTAAAGTTCGACGATAAGCTGTTCCTTGATTTCCTCCGGAATTTGGATTCTTTCAGGTGCAGATACGAAAGTACCTTCTTTTTTCTCATCGTTGAATTGTAACCACTCATAGTTTGCTTTAGAAGCTAATGCATCAGTAACAACTTCAAGAGATTTAGATTTCTCTCTTACAGCGATTACATCACCAGCTTTTACTAAATAAGAAGGAATGTTAAGGATCTCACCATTCACAGTAATGTGTCTGTGAGAAGTTAACTGTCTTGCACCAGCTCTGGTTTTAGCAAACCCTAATCTGTATACAACGTTATCCAATCTTGATTCACAAAGCTGTAATAGAACTTCACCTGTTACACCTTTACTTCTGTGTGCTTTCTCGAATAAGTTTGCAAACTGTCTTTCTAAAATACCATAAGTATATTTAGCTTTTTGTTTTTCAGCTAACTGAACTGCATATTCTGATTTTTTAGCACCTCTTCTCTTGTTAGGACCATGTTGTCCTGGCGGTTGGTTTTTTCTTTTCTCGAAGTTTTTATCATCTCCGTAGATTGCAGCACCAAACTTTCTAGCAATCTTAGTTTTAGGTCCAATATATCTTGCCATAATGGGTAAATTCTAAAAATTAAACTCTTCTTCTTTTTGGTGGTCTACATCCATTGTGTGGCATAGGAGTCACATCAATGATTTCGCTAACTTCAATTCCTGAATTGTGAATAGTTCTGATCGCAGATTCTCTACCTGCACCTGGACCTTTCACAAACACCTTTACTCTTCTTAACCCAGCTTCATGAGCAACGTTAGAGCAATTTTCAGCTGCCATTTGAGCAGCAAATGGAGTATTCTTTTTAGAACCTCTGAAACCCATTTTACCGGCAGATGCCCAAGAGATAACTTCTCCGCTTTTATTTGTTAAAGAAATGATGATGTTATTGAAAGAAGCTTGAATATGTGCTTCACCAATAGCTTCAACTTTTACTTTTCTTTTTTTAACTACTTTACTTTGTTTTGCCATAATTCCTAACGATTATTTACTTGCCTTTTTCTTGTTAGCAACAGTTTTTCTCTTTCCTTTACGGGTTCTAGAGTTGTTTTTCGTTCTCTGGCCTCTTAAAGGTAGTCCTAGTCTGTGACGTATTCCTCGTTGGCATCCTATGTCCATCAATCTCTTGATGTTCAATTGCACTTCAGAACGTAATTCTCCTTCTACTTTAACGTTTTCAGAGATATAAGTTCTAATTGCAGCCAATTCATCGTCATTCCATTCGTTGACTTTCTTGTCTTCGCTGATACCGGCATTTTTCAGGATTTCAGAAGAAGTATTTCTTCCTACTCCATAAATATAAGTTAAACCGATAACGCCTCTTTTGTTTTTTGGTAAATCAATACCTGCAATTCTCGCCATAATTTAATATTAGCCTTGTCTTTGTTTAAATTTTGGGTTCTTCTTGTTGATTACAAACAGTACACCCTTTCTGCGTACAATCTTGCAATCAGCACTTCTTTTTTTAATTGATGCTCTAACTTTCATTTGATAGTATTTATTTTTTAACAACAGCCAAATGGAGATCCGAAGATTCCATTTGGCAGTTTGTTTAATATCTAAATGTAATTCTCCCTTTTGTTAAATCATAGGGAGACATTTCTAGTTTTACCTTATCACCAGGTAAAAGTTTAATATAATGCATTCTCATTTTCCCAGAAATATGAGCAATAAGTATATGCCCATTTTCTAGTTCTACACGGAACTGGGCGTTCGAAAGTGCTTCCGTAATCACGCCGTCTTGTTCAATATGTTTTTGTTTTGCCATAAATTAATATCCAGTCGTTCTTGACAATTTAGACTGCATTAAGCCATCATAATGATGGTTCAGCAGATATGTATTAATCTGTTGAACAGTATCTAAAATAACTCCCACCATAATTAATAGTGATGTTCCCCCGAAAAATAGGGCGAACGCATCCGTCTGAACGAAGCTTCCATGCACAATTGCCGGAAGGATTGCAAAGATAGACAAAAATATTGCACCTGGCAAGGTTATTTTTGATAAAATATCATCTAAATAATCAGCAGTTTCTTTTCCGGGTCTTACTTTCGGTACTAAACCTCCGTTTCTCTTCAAATCATCAGCCATTTGGTTCACCGGAATTGTAATTGCAGTATAGAAAAATGAAAAGATTATAATCAGCAAAGCGAACAATACATTGTACTGCCAGCTAAAAACATTCTTGAAACCTGCAAGAAAAGTATTAGACTCATCGAATTTTGTTAATAAACCAGGTACGAACATCAATGCCTGAGCAAAGATAATTGGCATAACTCCGGCAGCATTAACTTTCAATGGGATCCATTGTCTTGCTCCTTGCATAAGATTTCTATTTACACCTCCTCTTGCTTGAGCTCTGCTTACATATTGAATTGGAATCTTCCTTACAGCAACAGATAATACTACTGCTAAAAGAACAACCAACATCCAGAATATCACTTCAATAAGGATCATAATAGATCCCATTCCTCCTTTTCCGTTCTGCACGGCCATCTCCTGTACGAATGCCTCAGGTAATCTTGAAAGGATCCCCACCATAATAAGGATAGAGATACCATTTCCGATTCCCTTGTCGGTAATCTTTTCACCTAGCCACATTGCAAATACTGAACCGGCAACCAAAATCACAATACTTGGTAACCAGAACATAATAGAATTTGGCTCTACATAGTATGCAGACTGGAATTGAGCATACGGTAAGAATAATTGAGTAATAGAAGTTAAATAAGAAGGTGCTTGTACTAAACAAACTCCGATAGTCAACCATCTAGTAATTTGATTCAACGTATTTCTACCTGACTCTCCATCTTTCTGAAGTTTCTGAAGATAAGGAATAGCCATTCCCATCAACTGAACAATAATAGAAGCTGAAATATAAGGCATTATACCTAGTGCCATAACGGAAGCGTGACTGAAAGCCCCCCCCGTAAACGACGAAAGCAAGCCAAGGAGACCTGCTCCTTGCTTGTTACCGCCTTGACTTTTATAATGCTCTAAGAGATCTCCTACTTGTGCAAGGTTAATTGCAGGTAGAGAGATATAAGATGCGAATCTATACACAAGGATAATTCCTAAAGTGAAGATAATTTTATCTCTAAGTTCTTTAAGACTCCAAATATTTTTAAGTGTTTGTATAAATTCTTTCATTAGTTACTATTATAATGTAATTGCTTTTCCACCTGCTTTAGCAATAAGCTCTTCAGCAGATTTAGTAAATTTATCAGCAGAGATTGAAACCGCAGATTTCAATTCTCCTCTACCCATAATTTTTACTAATTCGTTTTTAGTAGCTAGCCCGTTTTGTACTAAAACTTCTTTTGTAATATCTCCTGTAATAGATTTATTTTCAATTAAAATTTGAATACTGTCTAGGTTGATCGCTCTAAATTCTTTTCTGTTTACATTTTTGAAACCGAATTTAGGTAATCTTCTTTGTAAAGGCATCTGTCCACCTTCGAAACCGATTTTCTGAGAATAACCAGCTCTTGCTTTTTGACCTTTATGTCCTTTCGTAGCAGTACCTCCTTTTCCACTACCTTGCCCTCTACCAATTCTTTTAGAATTATGAGTTGCACCTGCAGCAGGTTTTATGTTATTTAAATTCATTTTAATTTTTTTTTAAAATTATTTTTGAACTTCAAGTAAATGACTAACTGCAGCTATCATCCCTAAAATAGAAGGTGTAGCTTCATGTTCTACAACTTGGTGAAGTTTCTTAAATCCTAATGCTTCAAGCGTTCTCTTTTGGGTTTTTGTTCTACCAATAGCGCTTCTTACTTGCTTTACTTTAATTGTTGCCATTGTTTATTTATTAACCGTTAAACACTTTAGTTAGAGAAACTCCTCTCATTCTTGCAATTTCTTCAGGTCTTCTGATATCTAACAATGCTTTGAAAGTAGCTTTCACAACGTTGTGAGGGTTAGAAGATCCTTTAGATTTTGAAAGGATATCGTGAATACCAGCAGATTCCAATACTGCTCTAACCGCACCACCTGCGATCAATCCTGTACCGTGAGAAGCAGGTCTTAAGAAGATATCTGCACCACCGTATCTAGCAGTAGTTTGGTGAGGAATTGTATGGTTCATTACAGGAACTTTCACAAGATTTTTCTTAGCATCTTCAACTGCTTTAGCAATTGCAGAAGCAACCTCTTTAGATTTTCCTAAACCGTAACCAATAACTCCTTCTTCATTTCCAACAACTACGATAGCAGAAAAACCGAATGCTCTACCACCTTTAGTTACTTTTGTTACTCTGTTTACAGCTACGAGACGATCTTTTAATTCTAATCCTCCCGGTTTTACTCTTTCTATATTATCTAGTCCTAACATATTTTCCGAAATTTAATGATTAGAATTTAAGTCCTCCTTCTCTCGCACCATCAGCTAGAGCTTTCACTCTTCCATGATATACGAATCCGTTTCTATCAAACACAATAGTTTCAATTCCTGCAGCAACTGCCTTAGCAGCAATAGCCTTACCAACAGCAGCAGAAACTTCAATCTTTGTTCCTTTAGCATCAACACCTTTCTCTCTTGAAGAGGCAGATACTAAAGTTTTACCGTCTTTATCGTCGATTAACTGAGCGTAAATTTCCTTATTACTCTTATATACCGATAATCTTGGCAATTCAGAAGATCCAGAGATTTTTCCTCTTACTCTTCTTTTTATTCTTATTCTTTTTTCTAATTTACTTAATGCCATAATTCTTATAATTTATTAAGCAGATTTACCAGCTTTACGTCTAACATTTTCACCAACGAATCTCACACCTTTTCCTTTGTACGGTTCAGGCTTTCTGAATGAACGGATCTTTGCAGCCACCATTCCAAGAAGTTGCTTGTCGTAAGACGTTAAAGTAATAATTGGATTTTTACCTTTTTCAGTCAATGTATCAATTTTAACTTCACTTGGAAGTTCTAATACGATACCGTGAGAGAATCCTAAAGCCAACTCAAGTTTTTGACCTGAGTGAGAAGCTCTGTACCCTACCCCTACTAGTTCTAGTTTCTTTTCGAAACCTTCATTTACACCAACAATCATGTTGTTGATTAACGCTCGGTATAAACCATGTAACGCTCTGTGTTGTTTAGAATCAGACGGTCTGCTAAATGTAAGCTCACCATCTTTTTGTTCTAAAGTAATTCCATCTGTAAGTTCCTGAGAAAGTTCTCCTTTAGGACCTTTTGCAGTTACCACACCGTCTTTTTCAGTGATAGTAACCCCAGCTGGAATTGTTATAATTGCTTTACCAATTCTTGACATTTTCCTTTGATTAAAAATTAATAAACATAGCAGATTACTTCTCCACCTACCTTTTCTTCTCTAGCTTTTTTATCTGTCATTACCCCTCTAGAAGTAGAGATAATAGCGATACCCAAACCGTTCAATACTCTTGGAAGTTCAGTAGAACCTTTGTATTGTCTTAGACCTGGTCTTGAAGCTCTTTGGATAGACTTGATTGCAGGCTTGCTAGTTTGCTTGTCATACTTCAAAGCTATTTTAATCGTTCCTTGAACAGCGCTATCTTCAAACTTGAAGTTTAAGATATACCCTTGATCAAATAAGATTTTCGTAAGCTCCTTTTTGATTTTCGATGCAGGAATTTCCACCACTTTGTGGCCTGCGCTTTGTGCGTTCCTTACTCTTGTTAGGAAATCTGAAATTGGATCTGTTACCATTTTTCTATTTTAAATTATTGGTTGAAGAACAATCAGTATTGAAAAGACTTGAAGATTAAAATATCAGACTTCAGAAAATCTTAGGTCTGATATTTTGTTCTTTAGTATCTAGACAACTTAATTGTCCCGATTAATTATTAATTGTTACCAACTAGCTTTTTTAACTCCCGGGATAAGTCCGTTGTTTGCCATTTCTCTGAAAGTTACTCTGGAAATACCAAACGTTCTCATATATCCTCTTGGTCTACCTGTTAGTTTACATCTGTTGTGTAATCTTACAGGAGAAGCATTTTTAGGTAATTTCTGAAGTCCTTCATGATCACCTGCTTCTTTTAAAGCTTTTCTTTTGTCAGCGTATTTAGCAACTAGTGCTTCTCTTTTGCGCTCACGCGCTTTCATTGATTCTTTAGCCATTTCTTAGTTCTTTTTAAATGGTAAACCGAAGTGAGTTAATAATGCTTTCGCTTCTTTATCTGTTTTTGCAGTTGTAACGAAAGTAATGTCCATTCCTTGAATTTTCTTCACTTTGTCAATTACGATTTCAGGGAAGATAATTTGCTCAGTAATACCTAAGTTATAATTACCTCTACCATCGAAACCATCAGCTTTGATACCAGAGAAATCTCTAATACGTGGTAAAGCAGAAGAAGTAAGTCTATCTAAGAATTCGTACATTTTAGCAGCTCTTAGAGTTACTTTAGCACCTACAGGCATACCTTTTCTTAGTTTGAAGGCAGCTTCATCTTTCTTAGAGATTGTACCTACAGCCTTTTGACCAGTAATGTTTGTAAGTTCTTCTACAGCATAATCAATGATTTTTTTGTCTGCAGTAGCATCACCTAATCCTTGAGATAAGATGATTTTTTCTAATTTAGGCACCTGCATTACAGATTTGTACCCAAATTCTTCCATCATTGCAGGAACAATTGTTTCTTTATATGCTTTCTTGGGTCTTGCTATATATTCCATGTGTTATTTAAAATTATAAAGTTTCACCCGTTTTTTTGTCGATTCTTACTTTCTTATCTCCTTCAGTTTTGTAACCTACTTTTGCAGCTTTACCGTCTTTACCAACTAAAGCTATGTTTGAGATATGAATAGAAGCTTCCTTTTCAGTAATTCCTCCTTGAGGATTTGAAGCTGAAGGCTTAACGTGTTTTTTAACGATGTTAAGTCCTGCAACGATTACTCTAGGGTCTTTTCCTTCTTTTTTGATCACTTCAATAACTTCACCAGTTTTACCTTTGATATCTTTCTTACCAGTAGTAATGATTACGTTATCTCCTCTTTTTATTTTTAACTTTGACATTTTCTTATAAAAATTTTAAAAATTAAAGTACTTCAGGAGCTAATGAAATGATTTTCATATATTCTTTGTCTCTCAACTCACGAGCAACTGGTCCGAAAACACGCGTTCCTCTCATTTCTCCTCCAGCGTTAAGTAAAACACAAGCATTGTCTTCGAATTTGATGTATGAACCATCTTTTCTTCTTACTGCTTTTTTAGTTCTTACTACAACTGCTTTAGATACCTGACCTTTTTTTGCGTTTCCTGATGGTGTAGAATCTTTAATAGTAACTACGATTTTATCACCAACTGAAGCATATCTTCTTCTGGTTCCTCCCAGAACTCTGATAACCAATACTTCTTTAGCACCTGTGTTATCAGCAACTTTTAATCTTGATTCTGTTTGTAACATTACTTAGCTTTTTCAATGATTCTTACTAATCTCCATCTTTTACTCTTGCTTAAAGGTCTAGTTTCTTGGATAAGAACTGTATCTCCTTCTGTGCATTCGTTGTTCTCGTCGTGTGCAGTATATTTTTTCGTTTTTAATACGAATTTACCGTACATCGGGTGTTTCACTCTAGTAGTCTCACTTACAACAATGGTCTTTTCCATTTTATTGCTGGAAACTATTCCGATTCTTTCTTTTCTTAAGTTTCTTTCCATAATGTATGAAAATCTTATTGTTGTTTAGTGGTTAACTCAGTATTCAGTCTTGCAATTGTCTTTCTCAAATCTCTGATTTGAATTGGATTTTCAAGCGGGCTAATTCTGTGAGCCAATTTCATTTTAGTGAACTCAGCTTTAGCTTCAGCCAATTTAGCTTGAATATCTTCTGCGCTTAGATTTTTAATTTCAGCTTTTTTCATTGTATTCAAAGATTATAGAGGTTTAACAAAATCATTAGCAACTACAAAATTGGTAACTACCGGTAATTTTTGTGCAGCAAGTCTTAATGCTTCTTTAGCGATTTCGTAAGATACTCCTCCGATTTCGAATAAAATTTTACCTGGTTTTACTACAGCTACCCAATATTCCACAGCACCTTTACCTTTACCCATCCTTACTTCGGCTGGTTTTTTAGTAATCGGCTTATCCGGGAATATTTTGATCCATAGTTGACCTTCTCTCTTCATATATCTTGTCGCAGCGATACGAGCAGCTTCAATTTGTCTTGCAGTGATCCAAGCTCCTTCCGTAGCTTTGATTCCGAAAGTTCCGTAAGCAAGTTGATTACCTCTCTGAGCAATCCCCTTCATCTTCATCTTATGAACTTTACGAAATTTGGTTCTTTTTGGTTGTAACATAATTTCTTAAATTTTAGATTTTAGAATTTAGATTTTAAAAAAGTAACGGTCATTTAAAAACTATCCTCTAAAATTTTATTAATTATTTTTTTTATCTCTTGAAGGTCTTCTGTTATCTCTGTCTCCTCTATTTCCACCTCCTGAAGGTCCTTTTTTCTGTTGTCCCACTAGTGGAGAAAGTTCTCTTTTACCGTAAACTTCACCTTTCATGATCCAAACTTTTACTCCAAGTTTACCATATTGAGTCAATGCTTCACCAATATGATAGTCGATATCAGCTCTGAAAGTAGACAATGGAATTCTTCCGTCTTTGAAAGATTCGCTTCTTGCCATTTCAGCACCGTTCAATCTACCAGAGATTTGAACTTTGATACCTTCTGCACCCATTCTCATTGTGCTTGCGATCGCCATTTTAACAGCTCTTCTGTAAGAAATTCTGTTTTCAATTTGCTTAGCAATGCTATCAGCTACTAATACTGCATCAAGTTCAGGTCTTTTGATTTCAAAGATGTTGATTTGAATATCCTTTTTAGTCAATTTCTTCAACTCTTCTTTTAATTTATCAACTTCCTGACCTCCTTTACCGATGATAAGTCCCGGTCTAGCAGTAGTAATTGTAACTGTTACTAATTTTAGTGTTCTTTCAATATAAATTTTTGAAATACCACCTTTAGATAATCTAGCTTCAAGGTATCTTCTGATTTTGTAGTCTTCAGCGATTCTGTCTCCATAATCGTTTCCACCAAACCAGTTAGAATCCCATCCTCTGATGATACCTAATCTGTTACCAATTGGATTTGTCTTCTGTCCCATACCTTGATTAATTTTCTTTATTACCTAAGATTAATGTAACGTGGTTAGATCTTTTTCTGATTCTATGACCTCTACCTTGTGGAGCTGGTCTTAGTCTCTTCAATTGTCTTGCGCTATCCACGAATATTTCTTTAACGATAAGGTTTGCTTCTTCAATATCTGCACCTTCGTTTTTAGTCTGCCAGTTTGCCATAGCAGAAAGAAGTAATTTCTCTAACTTGTTAGATGCTTCTTTTTTAGAATATTTTAAGATATAAAGAGCTTTATCTACCTGCTCTCCTCTAATGATATCAGCAACTAATCTCATTTTTCTTGGAGATGATGGGCAGTCATTTAATGAAGCTTTTACTACGTCTTTGTTAGCTTCTTTTCTTGCGATTGAACTATCTTGTTTTCTTGATCCCATGATTATCTGCTTCCTTTGTTTTTGTTACCACCATGACCTCTAAAAGATCTTGTTGGAGAAAATTCGCCTAACTTGTGACCAACCATGTTTTCAGTAACATATACAGGGATAAAAGATTTCCCGTTGTGTACTGCAATAGTTTGTCCTACAAAGTCCGGAGAGATCATCGATGCTCTAGACCAAGTTTTAATAACTGTCTTCTTACCAGACTCTATGTTTGCCTGAACCTTCTTATCTAAAGTATATGCGATGAACGGTCCTTTTTTAAGTGATCTTGCCATAATTATTTTCTTTTAGATACGATGTAACGGTTAGACACTTTGTTTTTCTTTCTAGTTTTGTATCCTTTAGCCGGCATACCATTTCTAGATCTTGGGTGACCTCCAGAAGAACGTCCTTCCCCACCACCCATTGGGTGATCTACTGGGTTCATTACAACCGCTCTTGTTCTTGGTCTTCTACCTAACCATCTGCTTCTACCAGCCTTACCTGATACAGTTAATTGGTGATCAGAGTTAGAAACAGATCCAATCATTGCATAACATTCAGTAAGGATCATTCTAGATTCTCCTGAAGGCAATTTGATGATTGCATATTTTCCATCTCTTGAAGTTAATTGAGCTGAAGAACCAGCACTTCTTGCTAAAATTGCACCTTGACCAGGCTTCATTTCAACACAAGAAATTACAGTACCCAATGGAATATTTTTCAATTTCATTGCGTTACCTACATTAGGTTCTACGCTTTCTCCTGAAACCACTTTTTGATCAACTTTGATACCGTTTGGAGCGATGATGTATCTCTTCTCTCCATCTGCGTACTCTAATAAAGCGATAAATGCAGTTCTGTTTGGATCGTATTCTACAGATTTTACAGTTGCTTCAACGTTTGCTTTGTTTCTTTTGAAGTCAATAATTCTGTATTTCTTTTTGTGTCCACCTCCGGTGTAACGCATGGTCATTTTACCTGTTTGGTTACGTCCACCTGACTTTTTAATACCAACTGTTAGAGACTTCTCTGGTTTGTTGGTAGTAATTTCCTCAAAATTGTTTACAATTCTGAATCTCTGTCCCGGGGTGATAGGTTTTAATTTTCTAACAGACATTACTATTATTTATAATTAATAATTAATTTACAGCGAAAATATCGATTACTTCTCCTTCAGCAAGAGTAATAATCGCCTTTTTCAATTTGTTTGTCTTTCCTACTTGAAGACCTTTTTTAGTGTATTTCGAAGAAACTTTAGGCGCATAAATCATGGTTCTAACGTCTGCTACTTTTACACCATAAGTCGCCTCTACAGCTTTCTTAATCTGGATTTTATTCGCCTTAGTATCTACCAAGAAAGAATAAGCACCTCTTAAATCTGTAAGATAGTTTGCTTTTTCTGAAATAACTGGTTTAATAATAACTGACATGATCTATTTCTTTAAATTTTCCTGGAATTTTTCAACTGCACCTTCTAAGAATACGATCTCACCTGCGTTGATTAAGTCATATGAACTAATTTCATTGAACTTCATCACTTTAGTTTTAGGTAAGTTTCTTGAAGATAAATACACATTCTTATTAGTGTCAGGAAGAATGAATAAAGACTTCTTGTCATTCAATGCTAGTGCATTCAAGATCGTGATGAAATCTTTAGTTTTAGGAGCAGAAATGCTCAATCCTTCCACAATTCTAATGCTGTTATCTCTCATTTTCTGAGAAAGAACAGATTTCTTAGCTAATCTCTTAAGAGCTTTGTTCAATTTGAATCTGTAATCTCTTGGTTTTGGTCCGAATACTCTACCTCCACCTCTAAATGTAGGAGATTTAATATCACCATATCTAGCAGATCCTGATCCTTTTTGCTTCTTAAGCTTTTTAGTAGAAGCAGTAATTTCGCTTCTTTCTTTTGCTTTATGAGTCCCTTGTCTTTGTGCAGCAAGGTACTGTTTAACTTCTAAGTAAACCGCGTGCTTATTTGGCTCAATTCCGAATACTGATTCGTCTAGAGTTACTTTTTTTCCGGTCTCCTTTCCTGATGTATTTAATACTACTAGTTCCATTTTCTGATAATTACATAAGAATTTTTAGCTCCCGGAACAGCACCTTTTACTACTAAAAGATTTTGTTCTTGATCCACTTTTAATACTTGAAGGTTTTGAACAGTTACCTGCTTACCTCCCATTCTACCCGCCATTCTCATTCCTTTGAATACTCTCGAAGGATCCGATCCAGCACCGATAGAACCTGGAGCTCTAAGTCTGTTGTGCTGACCATGAGTAGCTTGCATTACACCTCCAAATCCGTGTCTTTTAACAACACCTTGGAAACCTTTACCTTTTGAAGTTCCTGTTACGTCAACATATTCACCTTCAGCGAATAAATCAACTTTTACTTCTTCTCCTACTTTTACTTCATCAACGAATTCTCTGTAGAATTCTACTAATTTAGCTTTAGGAGCAGAACCAGCCTTTTTAAAATGGCCAGCTAACGCTTTACCAACGTTCTTCTCACTCTTGTCATCGAAACCTAACTGAACTGACTTGTAGCCGTCCTTTTCTACGGTTCTGACCTGTAAAACCGAGCACGGACCGGCTTGAATAACTGTACAAGGAATGTTTTTTCCTTCTTCGTTAAACAAAGACGTCATACCGATTTTTTTACCAATAATACCTGACATTGTTTATGTTATAATAAAATTTATCCTTTATTTATTTCCCATTTTTAGGAGGTCTAAAGTAATTTCTACTTCTGATATAGGCATACTACGCCCCTAAAATGAGTGTGCAAATTTATGAATATTTTTATAACTGACAAATATTTTAGACAAAATATTTTGATTTCTAGAAAGTTAAAGCGAATCAAAGATTGAAAAGCTTTTATTTTTTTTAAATGATCAATCCTGTTTGAAGAATTAAAAGAGATTGATTTAGATTGTATCCCTACTTCATTTTCTCCTTTGCATAAGGCTCCAGCCCGCATTAACCCACAACAAATCCATCTGTCGTTGAGCTTTGTTCCTGAAAATGAATCAGATTATTTTGTAATAACATTCACTCCAGCTTCTTCCAGCTTTTGTTTATCTTCATCCAAAATACTTTCATCTGTGATCAGATAATCTATTTTTTCTAGAGACGCAATTTTCCCAAAGCCCTTTTTATTTAGCTTTGAAGAGTCAGCCAATATCATTACCTTATCAGAGCATTCAATCATCAACTGGTTTAAATGAGCTTCCGCAGCATTGGAAGTACTAATCCCAAACTCCATATCGATTCCATCTACTCCCAGAAATAATTTATTGCATGAAAATTGACTAAGAATCGTTTCAGATATAGATCCCACTATTGAAGTTGAACTTTTTCTTACTTCTCCACCCAGTTGTATAATATTTATATTAGGATTATTACACAGCTCCAGTGCCACTCTCAATGAGGAGGTAAGGACGGTTAAATGTCCAAAATTCACCAGCATACGGGCAAGATAGTGCATAGTTGTTCCGGAGGCCAGAATAATGCAGTCATTTTCCTGAATAAGCTTCAAAGCAGCTTTAGCAATGCTTTGCTTCGCCTCTACATTGATGTTCTCTTTTTCATCTACGTTTTTTTCATAGGCATATCTCACATGCTTGCTGGCACCGCCGTGATTCCGAAAAAGCAAACCTAAACCTTCTAAATAATTCAGATCCTTTCGGATCGTAACCGAAGAAACATTAAGCCTTTCACACAATTCCTGTACCAGAACATAGCCCTTTTTATCCAGCTCATGCAGTATCTCATTATGCCTTGGTATTAACTTTTCCATTCTATTTCTTTCCCCAAAGTTATTATTTTTTTTCATGACATTAAAATTTCACTTATTTTCTTTTTAGTTTCATTTTTAATTATTAGCTTTGAATTCGAAACATAACGAAACATTATGAAACGGATTGAAGAATTAAATAAATTAGCCAGCACCCGTGAATGGGACTTTATTATTATAGGAGGTGGTGCCAGTGGCTTAGGTTCTGCTCTAGATGCAACGACCAGAGGATTCAAAACATTGCTTTTAGAATCTCATGACTTTGCAAAAGCAACATCCAGCAGAAGTACAAAACTTGTACATGGTGGAGTGCGATATCTTGCGCAGGGAGATGTAGGATTAGTAAAAGAGGCTTTAAAAGAAAGAGGATTACTTGCTAAGAATGCAGCTCATATTGTAAAAAATCAATCATTCATTATCCCTAATTATACATGGTGGGGAGGTATCTATTATAAAATAGGATTATCTGTTTATGATTTTCTTGCCGGTAAACTAAGTTTAGGTAAAACACAA
This sequence comes from Chryseobacterium piperi, assembly GCF_002285635.2. NCBI lineage: Bacteria > Pseudomonadati > Bacteroidota > Flavobacteriia > Flavobacteriales > Weeksellaceae > Chryseobacterium > Chryseobacterium piperi. The sequence goes on from NZ_CP023049.2 coordinate 2,755,319, forward strand.
TATATCAGTAAATCTAAAACTGTTGCCAAGCTTCCAACTATAGAACAAAATCATCTGGTAAGTGGAGTTGTTTACCAGGATGGACAGTTTGATGATTCCCGTTTGGCGATCAATTTAGCACAAACCATTATTGAAAAAGGAGGATGTGCAATCAACTATATTAAGGTAGTTAACCTACTTAAGAACGAGTCCGATACCGTGATCGGTGTTGTAGCTGAAGATCAACTGACTAAGAAACAGTACGAAATCAATGCAAAAGTCGTGATCAATGCAACCGGTGTATTTACCAATGATATTCTTAATATGAATAATCCAAAACATGGTAAACTGGTTGTTCCAAGTCAAGGGATTCATCTGGTATTGGATAAATCTTTCCTTAAGAGTGATGACGCTATTATGATTCCTAAAACTTCAGATGGCAGGGTTCTGTTTGTTGTGCCTTGGCACGACAGAGCTTTAGTAGGAACAACGGATACACTCTTGAAGGATGAAAGTTTTGAACCTCGTGCTTTAGAAGAAGAGATCAATTTTGTTTTAAATACAGCCAGACAATATTTAGCTAAGAAACCAACCCGCGAAGATGTAAAATCAGTATTCGCAGGACTCCGTCCTCTTGCAGCTCCTAAAGATGGCAGCAAAAGCACAAAAGAGGTTTCCCGAAGCCATAAGGTGATCGCTTCCGAGACTGGATTAATTTCTATCATTGGAGGAAAATGGACTACCTACCGTAAAATGGCAGAGGACACTGTGGATGAAGCCATGAAAGTACACAGATTAGGGAACACCCCTTCTAAAACAGAGCATCTTTCTATCCATGGAAATGTAAAGCCTGACCAGGTAGACAGAAGTAATCATCTATACGTTTACGGATCTGATATTCCAGCCATAAAAGCTTTGCAGGAAAGCAACCCTGAATATGCGAAAAGGATTCATCCTGATCACGCATTTACGGTAGCAGAAGTGATATGGGCTGTAAGAAATGAAATGGCAGAAACCATAGAGGATGTTCTGGCCAGAAGAGTGCGTTTATTATTTTTAGATGCGAGAGCTGCAATAGACAGCGCACATAAAATAGCATCTATTATTGCAGAAGAAAAAGGATTTAATGAAGAATGGGCGAATCAACACGAAAAAGAATTTATTGAATTAGCAAAAGGGTATTTACTTGCCCCTTACTCACCTAAAACAATCAACCCTTAATTATAAAATCCACATCATGAGTGAAAAATTAATTTTAGCTCTGGATCAGGGGACTACTTCCTCAAGAGCTATCCTATTCAATCACAGCGGAGAAATTAAATACATATCTCAAAAGAATTTTGAACAAATATACCCGACCCCAGGCTGGGTAGAACACAACCCTAATGAGATATGGTCTTCCCAAATTTCAGTTGCTGCAGAAGTTATTGCAAAGGCAGGTATATCCGGATTAGAAGTTGCAGCGATCGGTATCACCAATCAACGTGAAACAACCATCGTATGGGATAAAGAAACTGGTGAACCTATTTACAACGCTATTGTATGGCAGGACAGAAGAACCTCCAAATATTGCGATTCTCTGAAAGAGCAAGGCTATACGGACATGATTAAAGAGAAAACAGGCCTTGTTTTAGATGCCTACTTCTCAGCTACCAAACTGAAATGGATCCTGGATAATGTGGAAGGAGCCAGAGAAAAAGCAGAAGCTGGAAAACTATGTTTCGGAACAGTAGACACCTGGCTTGTATGGAAACTTACGCGCGGAAAAATGTTCATAACAGATGTTTCTAACGCCAGCAGAACCATGCTTCTCAACATCCAGACATTGGAATGGGATCAGGACCTTTTGAAATTATTCAATATTCCGGAGTCTATTCTTCCTCAGGTTAAACAAAGCAGTGAGGTTTATGGAGAAACAGCTACTACACTATTTTCTACCAAGATTCCTATCGCCGGTATAGCAGGAGACCAGCAAGCTGCTCTTTTCGGACAAATGTGTACATCTCCGGGAATGGTAAAAAACACATATGGAACAGGATGTTTCTTACTAATGAATACTGGAACAGAAGCCGTTCATTCTAAAAACAACCTTTTAACTACTGTAGCCTGGAAAATAAATGGCGAAGTGAACTACGCTCTGGAAGGAAGTGTTTTTGTTGGAGGTGCTGCAATTCAATGGCTAAGAGACGGACTTAAATTAATTAATTCAGCCGAAGAAGTGAATAGCCTGGCTGAGACCGTAGAGGATAATGGAGGAGTTTATTTCGTCCCTGCCCTTACTGGTCTGGGAGCTCCATATTGGGATCAATATGCAAGAGGTACTATTGTAGGTGTTACCCGCGGAACGACCAACGGACATATTGCCAGAGCAACATTAGAAGGAATTGCATTCCAGGTATATGATATTGTAAAAGCTATGGAGGCCGATTCCGGAACAGACAGTCTTGAATTAAGAGTAGATGGCGGAGCTTCTACAAGTGATCTATTAATGCAAATCCAATCTGATTTATTCGGCTTTAAAATAACAAGACCTAAAACACTTGAGACAACAGCACTTGGTGCTGCCTATCTTGCAGGGCTTGCTGTCGGATACTGGAAAAATATTGACGAAATCCAGTCACAATGGATTATAGACAAAGAATTCCATCCGAAAGTGGATAGAGAAAAAGTTGATAAAATGGTCCATTTCTGGAACAAAGCTGTGACACGTGCTCAGCACTGGATAGAAGATTAATCTCCAACATAAAAAAATAAACTTATGACTCCATTTATAGCAGAAGTAATTGGTACCATGCTTCTTATATTATTAGGTAATGGTGTGGTAGCCAATGTTGTTTTAAAAGGCACAAAAGGTAATAATTCCGGATGGATTGTTATTACGACAGCCTGGGCATTGGCCGTTTTTGTAGGTGTTACTGTTGCCGGCCCGGTAAGCGGAGCCCATTTAAACCCCGCAGTAACTATCGGATTAGCTGCCGCAGGAAAATTTTCCTGGGACATTGTTCCTTCTTATATTGCCGCACAAATGATAGGAGCCTTGTTAGGAGCCTTTTTAGTATGGCTGTTTAATAAAGATCATTTTGCCATTACGGAAGATGAGGGAGCAAAATTAGCATGCTTTAGTACAACACCAGCGATTAGAAATACTTTTTCAAATCTTATCAGTGAAATCATCGGAACTTTTGTTCTTGTATTTGTTATATTTTATTTTGCTGGCGCGAGTATTTCTTTAAACAATGATCCTACTGCCAAAATAGGATTAGGTACTGTAGGTGCATTACCCGTAACACTATTGGTTTGGGTTATCGGTCTGTCTTTAGGAGGTACCACCGGATACGCAATCAATCCCGCCAGAGATTTAGGTCCACGGATCATGCATGCACTTCTTCCTATAAAAGGGAGCAGTGATTGGGGGTATGCCTGGATTCCCGTTATCGGGCCGATCCTTGGGGCTCTAATAGCCGCTGTTTTATTTGTAGCCTTAAATTAATTACAAATGAAGAATATTGTAACAGGAATCTGTATCCTGGTTTTTGGACTGGGAAAGCTTTTCGCTCAGGAAAGCACAGAAATCAAAGATGACAGTCGTCTAGACTTCACAGCAAATATTCAAAACAACCACCTATGGAGAGGATTAATTATTACAGATAAGCCTGTAGTAATGGGAAATCTATCTTATGCTTTAGATAAAGAAAAGAAATGGAAAGTGGGAATTTGGGGAGCTTCCGCCTTAGCCGATGACAAGGATGGCACCCACTACAAAGAGATCAATTATTATGTTCAATATTCCGACGGACGTCTTTATATTGCATTATGGGATCTTTTCAATGCCCGCAATATCAATACCGCTGTTGCTTCTGATGATATTTTCAATTACTCAAACAGAAGAACAGCCCATATTATTGATCTGCGTACCAATTATACTTTCGGACCGGCTTTTCCTTTAAATATTGAAGCAGACATTATGCTTTATGGAGGTGCTAATGCAGGAGAAGTAATATTGGAGCCTGATGGAAGCTATAAGAAAAACAGGTATTCTACCTATGTACAGGTAAGTTACCCTGTAATTGCCCACAAAAAAGTAAATCTGGATGCTTTTGTCGGCGGAGGATTTGCACTTAATTCCAGTAGTTTCTTATATGGAAATGGGAAAAACAGCTTTGACATTGTCAATGTTGGCATAAGAGCCAGTAAAGCCCTTAAAATTACGGAACATTATACGCTCCCCGTTTCTATGATGGCGATGTGGAATCCTTCTAATAAATTTGCGAGAATCCAGCTCGCTGCAACTGTATTTTAACATTCAATTTTTATATTTAACAAAAGACCATTCCAAGCAGGAATGGTTTTTTACTTAAAAGACAAAAAAACTTAAAAAAAAATATAATTACCGGGTTTTTACGGTTTAATTTTTGTATCAATAATTTTAATTTTGAGAAAAAAAATATGAAAAAAGCGCTCTGCTTGTTTATTTTATGCATCAGCATTCTCTTTTTCGCTCAAGTTAAAGCTCCTTTTACAGGTAAAAGAAGCTTTACTATTATTGAGGGATATAGCGGCACCGGTACGCCAGCCTACTATCTTGACATCAAAAAAAACGGGGATGTGCACTTTGGCTATGTTCAGGTTAATCAGGCAAATGGTGAAGAAACTACCGAAGAAATGAATGCCGGAAAATATAATTCCAAAGCAATGAAAGTACAATTCAAGAAATTTAATGAGACTTTTCTTGTAAAGTTCGATAAGGAAAATATTTATCTTACCGACGAGAACGGCACTATTCAAAAATCAGAAGACTGTTGTTCCGTTTTGGAATCGGATAAAGAAAGTTGTAATTGTGATAGCACACTGTACCTATGATAAAGTATCTTAACATATTATTCCTCCTTCTTATTGTTTCTTCGTGTCACAAAAAAGAGGTTCATCCCTATACGTTTTATTATTGGAAGACGAAGCTTTCTTTAAATTGGGAAGAGAAAAAAGCTTTGAGCCAGGCGACAGCTCCTTATTTATATACCCGGTTTTTTGATGTTGATAAGATCAATGGAAAATTTCAGCCTGTTGCTGTAACTACTAAAGACAAAAACTTTCAGGCGGGCAAAGCTATTATCCCTGTTGTCTTTATTACCAATCAGGCCTTAGTAGGTATTTCAAAAGATGAAATTACATTTCTGGCTGAGAGCATTAGCCATCTGATCCAAAAGAAAATCACAGAATTTCAATTAAAGGCCAATACCGAAATTCAGATTGACTGCGATTGGACCGCAGGAACAAGGGATGATTATTTTAAATTTTTAAAAGAATTAAAAAAAATCTCCGGAAAAGAAATAAGCTGTACACTACGACTCCATCAGGTAAAAGACAAAGCCCAAACAGGGATCCCACCTGTACAAAGAGTATATTTGATGTGCTACTCTACTTCATCTCCATTGGAAACATCTGACAAGAATTCAATTTTAGATGTCAATATTCTGAAAAGCTATCTTTCGAAACTAGAAGACTACCCTATCAAGAAAATCGAAGTAGCATTACCTATTTATTCCTGGGGAATTATTACCAACCATCTGGGAAAACATAAGCTCATTAATGCTTTATCAAGAAAAGATCTGGAAAATGAAAATTTTAAAAAACTTTCGGAAAACGAAGCTGAAGTTTTAAAAGACGGTTTCTATTTTGGAAGCTACCTAAGCAAAGGCTTCAAAATAAAGGTTGAAGAAATTTCAGATGATCAACTTAAAGATGTCATCACTTTTTTAGATAAAAAAATACCTCAGTACAGTATTATTTATTATCAATTAGACAGTAAATTTGTTAGTAATCAAGACTTTAAACTCATTTCTAAATTCCAAGGTGATTTTTAAAATCACAGGACAATATCAATATCACACCCCCTCTATGAAAAAGTATATCCTTTCTCTTGCCGTTGCTTCTCTTTTTTACACGAAGTATGATGCATGCGCATGGTCTGATCCCGATTATGAATACTTTAATCTATTTACTCAAAGTATCATAAAAGATAAAGCTTACCTTCCTTTTCTTCACAGCTATTCGACAAGATTTTATACTGACTTTAAACCATCGCAGGTTCCGGATGAAAATATCGGAGCCTGGAAAAAATACTTCAATAATCAGCTTAACTATGCCGAGACAGAATACCTGGTGAATAAGGTAAGCATGAACGATCTTAATGAACTGAAAAAGGGGACCCCCAACAACCAGCTATTAAAAAAATTAGGCCCCGGCTTTTATCAAAAATACCATGAAGGAATTGACTACCTCATAGAAGCTAAATATCTTGAACCCTATATGCGAATCAATTTTGTCGCTAATCCGGATTCTTATTTTTATGAAAGAGCGGAGGGAGATAAAAATGCAATGAAGCTAGATTATAATAAAACCATTGCTGCTTTAACGTCTTTATACCATGCAGCTAAAAATCCTGAAATCAAACAACGTTATGGCTATCAGCTGGTACGCTTCAATCATTATACAAGAAATTATGACGCTGCTCTTCAGACATTTAAAACTTACGTAGAGCCTGTCAGAATGAAAAGTGTTCCATACTTTATGGCTTTGGACCAGTTGGCAGGAGCACAACGGGGACTTCATATGAATAGCGATGCCAACTGGAACTTTTTCCAGGTATTTATGAACAGCAGCAGTCGAAAAGAGTCAGCTTTTGTATCTATGAAACTTTCAGATACCGCTTCTTTCAATAATATCCTTAAAAGAGCCGGTACAAGTGATGAAAAGAATATGGCCTATTTTCTTTTAGGGTATGAGGATTTCACGAATCCTATTCCCATCATGGAAAAGATGTATGACATCAATCCTGATTCTGAAATACTGAAAGTAATGGCCGTAAGGAGTATTAATGAGTTAGAAAGAAATTATCTCCCAACCTATTATTATAATTCAGATGATATTGATAATACAGCAACCGCTCAAACTGCAGACTCTAAAGCATCTTCATCGGATAAAATCAAAACAGAGACACCAGCAGTAAAAGAAAAGGAGTTATCATTCTGGCAAAAGATTGTAAGGTTTTTTAAAAATCTTTTCGGCGGATCAAAATCAGATAAAACAGCAAATGGAGATAAGGCAGACCAAAGTGATGATGAACTGCTTGACAACCCAAACAGGCTTCCTTTCTTCTCAAAAAACCATAGTTACTATTGGTATGGAGATGAAAAGCAAAAAAACTTCATCGATGATCTGGAAAAATTCACTGAAAAGACAAAAGAAAAATCTAAAGATGAATACTGGCAAATTGCAGATGCTTATCTAAAATTTTTGAAAAAAGACTATAAGACAAGTACTAAAATTTTAGAGGATATTAAAACAACCAATCCGGAGTATCTTGAGGAAATAAAGAGAATGAAAGTCCTTAATGATATTGTATCCCAGCCCAAAATTACTTCTGAATATGAAGGTCATTTAATGAAGGATTACCCTGAGTATTTTATTGAAAAAGAAGTAAAAAAAGACAGTATCGCCAGTGATTATGATAACTATTATGGACCTGTTCCTTCTACAGCATCATTCCTTAAAGATGTTTTGGCTAACCGTTACTTCTTACAGGGTGAGGATGGAAAATCGTTCTTGATGAGCAATAAGCTTTCCGATCTTCAATACAACCCTAACTCTAGCTTGGTCAAAAGTGTTGAAGATTTTTATAGAAAACCCAACAAGAATCAGTTTGAGCAGCAAATCATCGCCAAAAACATGGATGATGTGGGGAATATTGAAGCTTTCTTCAGCCTTATTTATGGTGATCGTGCGATGAGATTAGCGGACTTCGAAAAAGCCAGATCATACTACCAAAAAGCACAGGATTTTGTTGGAATTCCAAGAATTAATTATGACTGGGTTTCCGAACAACAACCTAAGGTCCCTCATCAATATAAGGCAAATGAATATAATGGCTTCAGAAATATTCCAAGCTATGTTTTCGGACATAACGTTTGGGAGAGCTATCAAAGCGATCCTGCGACCAGTATGAAAAATGAAGATTATTCCCAATTCCCATTCATTAAACCCAATATGAATAAACTGGAATTAGCAGACGCTCTTATTCAGCTCAAGAAAGCAGGCAACGGGAAAGACGAGAAAGCGGCAAAGGCCAACCAACTTATTGGAAATGCATTGTATAATACTTCTATTCTCGGATATTACAGACAGTTATTTGTAATGGATGTCGATAATAGCAATGGTGGAAAATATGATTTCTGGAATACGGATAAAAAGACCCCTTATCAATATTATTATAAAAATTTCCTCGATCGCTCTTATATGGAGCCGGATAATTTTGACCTCGCCATTAATTATTACAAGAAAGCATTAGACCTTTCAACCCAAAAAGAGGAGAAAGCCAGAATACTATTCCAGATGGCAAGTGCTGAACAAGGAAAATATTATCAGTATGAAGCTAAGCATCCTTCTCATATCAGCTATTCTGATCCTAAATATTCAGAGAAAAGTGATGCTTATCAAAAGCAACTGGACGAAACTAAAAACCAAAAATTCCGTACTTATTTTGCTTTGCTGAAAACACAGTACGCGGATACTGAAACGACTAAAAGCTTAATGGGAAGCTGTTCTTATTTCAGTTACTTTATGAAGTAATTATCATGCTTAAATAATAAAAAAGGAATCATAATGATTCCTTTTTTTGTTGTTGCTTCCCTAGCCACTCTTCATGTTTTCTTTTGAAGAACTCATGCTTATAATCCTGATTTCTTTTAGCAGCATCAATAGAATGAGAGGTATGAATATCAACATCATCTTGTGCAAAGTCAGCCAGTTTCTCATAATAAATATGCAATTGATCTAATTCTTTTTCGGATAGATCTTCTATATCTACAATCCGGTTACTTGCTTTTTCATGTGCTGCAATCAGTTCATTAAGCTTAATTTGGATTGCTTTTGAGTCCTTATTTTGAGCTTTTTGGATAAGGAAAACCATTAAAAAAGTGATAATAGTAGTTCCCGTATTAATCACAAGCTGCCATGTTTCTGAATAATGAAAAACGGGACCCGACAGTGCCCAAATGACAACAATTGCAGTGGCTCCAATAAAAGCATACGAACTTCCTGTGAATTTTGTTGCCCAATCCGAAAATTTTTCGAAAAGATTATTTTTCTTATGACTCATTGTTAATCGTATTTTTAATGAATAAATTTATTAAAATAAATAGTTATCCAGATAAATAAAACAACAAATACCAATATTACTTTATTTTTTTCACTCGATGCCACCAAATTAAAAATCCGGTAATGGGTAGAGAGCATCCGATGAGACATACCACAAAATACAGAATAATACTTGGTAGTCCCATTATTTCTCCGGTATGAAGTGGTTTCACTAAAGCAGTAAACTGTTTATTAAGTGGCTTTTCCGAAAATAATTCTTTGGTTTTGAACACCCCTGTCTTATCGAAACTTATTTCATCGGGAAGCATCATTCCCAATAAATTATGAGTATTGGTTTTAATAACAACATATCTGGGATTATCTTTATTGGGCATTTCAATACGGGTTGTTGCATGGTATGGAAGATACTTATCAGACGATACTAAAATCCGATCGATAGATGCTACTTGTGAATTCCTCAAATTCTTTTTTTCATTCTGCTTCTCCAGCATATCCTCAAGAAGGCTTCCAAAAGCATCATTACCATCTTCTTTTTCATTGGCAACAGCTTCTATTGATGAACCGCCTAACGAAATAATCAGTGCATTTTTCACCCAGGGATAAGTCACATAAAGACCGGTTATCGAAATGAAGAAAAGTATTAAAAAAGTGTAAAACCCAAGGGTATTATGGAGATCATAATTCAGTCGCTGAAATTTCGCATTCAGTTTTACCGTTAATCCCTGTTTTAAAAATTTGAGTTTCTTAGGCAGCCAAAGGATCAATCCGGAAATCAATAAAATACAAAACATCAAAACTGAGGCGCCTACAATTTGTCTTCCAACATTTCCCATCATTAGATTTCTATGGATATCAAGAACCATATCAAAAAATCGATTCGCTCCAACATCAGCCTCCCCCAATATCTTTCCGGTATACTGATCATAATAACCGCTTTTATCAAGCTGATTTTCTTTATAAGAAATTACATAACTCCGGCCTTGATGATCCGGGATCAATAAAGAAGTAAGCTCTTTATTATTTCTCAGTAACTCTGCTTTGATCTGATCAGGCTTTATGGGAGACTTTCCATTTGAGTGGATATATACTTTATCTCTATTTGAAAAATCGATGACCTGATTTTTGAAAGCATATAAACATCCTGTTAAGCACATAACAAAAACAATGATACAGGATAAAAGTCCGAGCCACATATGGATGAGCCACATCAGATATTTAAGAATGGACTCCTTCTTTCTTCTTTTTCTATACAGGCTTTTTATTAATGGGGTCATGGTATGAAATAACAAAAACATTAAGACAGTAGTGCTGCCTTAATGTTTTCTAGCTAAAATTAATATGAATGTGTATTTTATTATTTTCGCCCTTTAAACTGAACGTCTTTTACAATTTCTTCAAACTTCGCATAATGCTCCGGACTTAATGCATTTTGAATAGCAGATTTTCTTTGAGTATCAAACTTCTCCCAGTACTCTTTAGCAAGATCATTATTCCCATGATACACATCATGAGCATCACTAAATGTTTTTTCAAACGCATCATTTGCAGCATTAACCACCTTAAACTCTTCTTCAGATAAACCTGCTTCCACTTTAATCTTTTCAAGTAAAGCATTATCATATCTTGGTCTCTTTCTTGAGTTTTCGTTCACAAAAGTTTTAAACTTTTCCATTTGTCCGGCATCTAAAATTTTTGCCATATCAATAGACTGCTGGTTTCTCAATTCTTCATTTTTGATTCCTAAGCCCACTCGATCCATATTTCCTCCCTGCGCTTTTGCTGCCTGGAAATTCTGTTCCTGTAGTTTTTGATATTTAGCCGTGATTTCATCAAAGTTTTTCTCCTGGTCCGGGGTCAATGTCACCTCTTTTTTAAATTGATTATAATCAACTCCCTTTTTCTTATCTCCTGAACATGACATCACCAACAAAGTGGCCAACGCTACTACAACAGTTTTTAAATAATTGTGATTCATTTTTATTTGTATTAAAGTTTTTAAATTTTAGAAGAAATAATTGGCTCCAAACTGATATCTGATCCCATCAATTCTGAAACCGAAATTTGTGGAAGGGTCAGTATTATCATTTCTTATATTCTTATCTAGTAGATTATATACTCCAAATGTGAAACGGACATTCTTATTCAGCTTGTACACCGTTCCTAAATCCCATAAAAAGTATGCTGGTATCGGATATTCTTGCGCTCTTCCTCTGGAAACTCCTGGCTGACTCTCGCTTCTATAATTTCCTCTGGACCAAAATTCAAAACGATCGGTTGCTTTCCATGAAAGGTTGGCGTTAACCATGTGTTTAGGGATTCTGGCATAAGGTTTTTTGTAGAGTTGAGGAATTTCATTGGAGGTGATTTTTGTATCGGTATAAGTATAGTTTGTTCTCAATACGATATCTTTAGAAACATTTATTCCAAGGTTCGCTTCCATACCTATACTGTTTGCCTTACCCAAGTTTTCCCTTGTTGAAATGAAGTCATAGACGTGGTTATATAAACTTTCAAATGGTGCACATTCTTCACTATTATTACATTTTCTGATTTCTACCAATTTGTTTCTAAAATCAGTATTAAAACCAGTAACGCTTACGTTGATTATTTTTTTATCATCTTCAAACATCACAGTAACTTCCTGGTTAAAACTTTTCTCTGGTTGAAGATCTTTATTACCGATAATAACTCCATCTTGAGATCCTCCACCCGTTACTTGTCCCCAAAAAGGATTTACAGCTCTCAATCCAGGTGCTTTATATCCCCATGAAGCTCCTCCTTTTAGGGTAAAATTATTGGTAACATTCCACACCAGATATCCTCTTGGTGTAAAATTAGCTCCGTAATTCTGATCATTATCTAAACGCGCTCCTGTAACTAAGTGAAGTCTTTCAATTAATCTCCAGTTCCCCTCAGCAAAGGCTGACCAGTTCCAACGGGTTAACTCGCTTACCACATCATTTTCTGATTTCAGTTTATTTCCCAAATCATTCAGCCTTTCATATCTATATTCCGCTCCAAAACTGATCACATGTTGTTTTATATTGAAATTGTTAAGACTATAGGCCACAAAAGTCTCATACCTCATATCCCTGTTAGGGTTATTGGTATTATCGTATTGTAAATAAGAATTGGTATGAAAATTAGAATAGTCTCCTCTATGGCTTAATGACAGTACATTTCTTTCATAATTATTTCGTGAACTCTTAGCATTGGCAGCTAATGAATATCCTGGATTCTGATTTCTCTCCTGACGGTTATAATCATAATTTAATTTGAATATATCTTTTTTACCAGGAGTAAGGCTAATCTCCGTACCAAAAGCTTTAATAACTCTTTCTGTAAATCCACCTACGAATTTATCTTCATTTCTATCAGAGTAACTTCCGGTAATCTTCATCTGAAGCATATCTTTTACCAGTGCCCCTGCAGTATAGCCATCAATTTGGTAGGTATTCCCTGATTCTTTGTGAACTTGTTGTATTAAGCTGGTACCTACGGACCCTCTCCAATTACTTGTGAGTTTTTTAGTAATAATATTGATCACTCCTCCCATAGCATCTGAACCATATAAAGAAGACATAGGACCTTTAACCACTTCAATTCTCTCGATCGTTTCTAATGGCGGCATCCACCCCTGTTCAATTCCGGGGCCATCAGAGTTTGGTCTTGTTTCTCTTGTATTAATTCTTTTTCCGTCAATTAAGACTAATGTCTGGCCTGATTCAGCTCCTCTTATTGAAAAATCACTAGTACTTCCTCCTCCTGTAATAAAAACTCCCGGAACATCTTGCAATGCGTCGGTAATATCTCTATAAGCTCTCTTTTTAAGGTCCGCCTGAGTAATAACTGAGATTGTTGCTGGGGTATCTCTGATTTTCTGAGCATATCCCGATCCTGTTATCACCACCTCGTCAATATCATTACTCTTTAAAGTATCTTTAATTTTTTGAGCATTTATTAAAGTCGTTCCTAAAACGAGTAAAGAAAAAGATACGATTCTATTCATCAATAATTTTTTTGCAAAACTATTATTTTTAATAATTCTAAATAAATAATAGAATGTGATATATCTCATTGCCAAGAATTACCAATTATAAAATTCTTTCATCCCTTCCGGATTAATAAAGAAAATTATAATCATAAATCCTTTGAACTAATAAATAAAAAATAAGCAACTAGTTAGTTACTTATTTTAAAATTCCAATCTGTATTTTTTTCTCAAAGAGAGATCATCAATCATTTTATATTGATTCAAACTGAATAAATATATTCATTATAGCATGGCATTATGAAAATTTTATTCCTGAATAGAGATGTTCGTCTTTGAGATTCATTTCTAGTAAAACCCGTTTTGTAGAGGATATTAAATATTTCTTGTCATTTACTACATTAAAATTTATAATTAACCTGAACCGAAAAATTCCTAGGTTGAATCTGATCTATATAACCTCCTCTGAAATATGAATTATAGCCTACCGCATCAAAAATATTATTGAAAAATACTCTCAGTCCAAGTCCTCTTTTGAAAGTATAACCTACTTGTGCATCTACTGTTGTATAGTCAGGCATATTAAACGGTTTTTCGCCAAGCTGAGTGCCGTTAACATAAGCATTTGCAGCAGCAGCATATTTATAGTCATCAACAGGTCTTGTCCCTACATAATAGATTCCTGCACCAACATCCAATCCACTTAAAGCATCTGTATCAAATCTGTAATTTAGCCAAGCATTAGCCGTATTCTTAGGGGTATTAAGCGGAGCTGACCCGCTAACAAATGAAGGACTGTTCCTATATTGCGCATCCACATAAGCCCATCCTGTCATAACTTGAAGGTTTGGAAGTATTTTTCCTATCAATTCCACTTCTACTCCTTTTCTTTTTAGCTCTCCTGCTATAGCATATTTTCCAGTTCTGGTTCCTGCCCCTGCCCCGGTTCCTCCAGCTAATATTTCATATGATAAATTATCCGTGTTAATATTGAATAACGTAACATTGAATCTTAATTTTTCATTCAGCCAATCCGATTTGATCCCGGCTTCCCATTGCTTAGTAGTAGAAGGACCTACTGTCCCACCATCGAATAACGGATTATTAGCAAGTCTTAAAGAAGTAGTACTGGTGTAAGAACCAAAAACATTCATGTTCTCAATCGGTGAAATCATAATTCCCAAGGATGGATTCCAAGCATAAGTAGCCTCCTTATCCGACCCTATTAATCTGCTGTATCGTATCCCTAAGTGAGCTTTGATATATTTATTAAAAGTAATAACATCCTGAGCCATTAAACCCATTGTTGGGGTAACAGCAACTACTGGCTGTCTATTATTTAATAACTCAAAGTTTTTCCTATCAATCGTAGACGGAAGGATATTATTAATTTCATTCAAAACATTAATATCATCAACCGTTTTAGCTCTATAAGCAGTTGTTGTAACATTAGACTCTCTCCAATCAAATCCAACCTGAAAGGTATGTTTCATAAACCCGGTCATTACATCCGCGCCAATAAAATCAAACTGAAGTACTTTGTTTAAATCCTCCCTATCAGATCTAGCCAATGTTCTTTTACGGAATTCATTTGGATTCTTTATATCTATTGGCGCCAGAGCAGCACCTATAATTTCTGACTGATAAGAAGAGCTCATGAAAGCAGCTCGTAATTTTAATTTATCAGTTAACTTTCTTGTTGCTGTGGTAGAAAAGTTAAATGTCTCAATCCTTGCATTATCAGTAGAAAAACCAAGAAATTTTCTGCCTGGCATTCTGTATATAGCCTCAGTATCACCTTTTGCCAAGTTTACAGTTCCCCTATCCGGCGTTGTATTGTTAAGCATATAATCCATCTCCATCACAATCTCAGTTTTATCATCAGGACGAATCGCAATAGACGGATTTACATAAATACGATCTGTATGAACAAATCTTCTGAAACTATTGTTGTCCTGATAAGCTGCATTCAATCTTACCGCTACTTTTCCTTGAGCATCTAAAACCCTTTGGAAGTCTATTGTTGGTCTATAAAAATCCCAACTTCCATATCTAAATCCTACATTAGTCTGATCAATGAATTTTGGAACCTTAGTTACTACATTAATCACTCCTCCTGCTGCTCCCAGTCCGTCTCCGATCCCCTGTGTCACAGCAGCCGAACCTTTAATTACCTGAATACTTTCCACTCCTTGCATATCGGTCAACATGGAACCTGTACGGAAATCAGAATCCACCTGAACACCATTCTTTAGAACTGGGACTCCTCTATATCCACGTATTGACATACTTTCTCTTATCCCTCCATAACTTCCGAACTGAGTAACCCCAGGAATATTTTTGGCAACATCAGTAACCGTCAATCCCCCTAACTCTTCTATTACTTTATAAGAGATTACAGAAATACTCTGGATCTGATCCCTCGTTTTAAGCGGCAATCTTGTGATCGCTTCTAAACCTTTAGGTTGTTGTTTTCTTTCACCAAACAATTCTATCTCTTCAATTTTACTTTCTTTTTTAATCGAATCATTCACTCGCTGCGCGTTTGCTAAAGCCCCGCCCAATGCAAGCAGTGAAAAGGATACAATTTTTTTCATCAAATATAAGTTTTGATAAAAATATTATTTTTATTAATTCTAAATAACAAATAATCAATGACATATCTCATCAGATAAAATTATCATTTGTGAAATTTAAATAAAACACCATCATAAAAAATAAATGAATAAACATAATTTATTTTATGCCTTAAATACTCTAAATAACAATCAACATTTTGTTGATCTATTAATAAAAACATCTACTATATCCTTTTTAAGATCTTTTATAAACTTATTAAATTCAACCCATTAATATGAAAATATATAATTTTATACTTTACATTAAATCAATTGAATATATCTCTGTGTAAAAACATTAATCTTTATTTACAAACATTTAATCAATCCTATAGTATCTGACAAATAATAAAAAATCCGCTCCTTAAAAAGGAACGGATTTTTATATAATCACGGCTTAAGTGCACGTTATCACACTTTAATTTCTACGTCAACACCGCTTGGTAACTCTAATTTCATTAGAGCATCCACAGTTTTAGAAGAAGAAGAATAGATATCCATCAATCTCTTGTGAGCAGATAATTGGAACTGTTCTCTAGCTTTTTTGTTAACGTGTGGAGATCTCAACACAGTGAAGATTCTCTTATTTGTAGGTAATGGAATTGGTCCGTTTACAACAGCACCAGTAGCCTTTACCGTTTTTACGATTTTCTCAGCAGACTTGTCTACCAAGTTGTAATCGTAAGATTTTAGTTTTATTCTGATTCTTTGTGACATTTCTTTAATTTAAAAATTAACCTTTTGCTTTAGCAATGATTTCTTCAGCAACGTTTTGTGGAGTTGGTAAATACTTCTCTAATTCCATAGAAGAAGTAGCTCTTCCTGATGAAAGTGTTCTTAGAGTTGTTACATAACCAAACATTTCAGAAAGTGGAACAGAACCTTTGATTACAACAGCTCCATTTTTCTCTTCCTGACCACTGATTGTACCTCTTCTCTTGTTAAGGTCACCAATAATGTTACCCATATATTCTTCCGGAGTTACAACCTCCAATTTCATAATAGGCTCCATGATTACTGGTTTCGCAGCTTTACCAGCTTCCTTGAAACCAAGCTTAGCAGCTAATTCGAAAGAAAGTGCATCAGAATCCACCGCGTGGAAAGATCCATCTTTAAGAGTAACTTTAATACCTTCAACTTCGAAACCAGCCAAAGGACCGTTCTTCATTGCAGCTTTAAAGCCTTTTTCAATTGCAGGAACAAATTCTCTAGGAACGTTACCACCTTTGATCTCATTGACGAATTCTAAACCAATTTTACCTTCGTCCGCAGGTCCAAGTTCAAATACAATATCAGCAAATTTACCTTTACCACCAGATTGCTTTTTGTAAACTTCTCTGTGGCTTGCAACTTTTGTTAAGTTTTCTTTGTACTCTACCTGAGGCTGTCCTTGGTTTACTTCAACTTTGAATTCTCTTCTCATACGATCTACAATGATATCCAAGTGAAGCTCACCCATACCAGAGATAATCGTTTGTCCAGAAGCTTCGTCAGTTCTTACAGTAAACGTTGGATCTTCTTCAGCCAATTTAGCTAAAGCGTTACCCATTTTATCCTGGTCAGCTTTAGTTTTAGGCTCAACAGCGATACCAATTACCGGATCAGGGAAAACCATCGATTCAAGAACGATTGGGTTTTTCTCGTCACACATAGTATCACCAGTTTTGATAGATTTGAATCCTACCGCTGCACCAATATCACCAGCTTCAATATATTCTACTGGATTTTGCTTGTTAGCGTGCATTTGGTAAATTCTAGAGATTCTTTCTTTATCTCCTGAACGAGTGTTCAAGATATAAGAACCTGCATCTAGTCTTCCAGAGTATGCTCTGAAGAATGCTAATCTTCCCACGAATGGGTCAGTAGCAATCTTAAATGCTAAAGCCGAGAAAGGCTCATTTACGTCTGGTTTTCTTGTAATCTCAGCGTCTGTTCTTGGATCAGTACCTTTGATATCATCTTTATCCAATGGAGAAGGCAAGTATTTACATACTGCATCCAACATAAACTGTACTCCTTTATTTTTGAATGAAGAACCACAAGTCATTGGGATAATAGATAAATCGATAGTAGCTTTTCTAAGCGCTTCGTTGATTTCTTCTTCAGAGATTGAATCCGGATCTTCGAAGAATTTCTCCATCAAAGTATCATCGTAGTCAGCAACAGCTTCTACTAATTTCTCTCTATATTCAAGAACTTCAGCCTTCATGTCTTCAGGAATTGGCACTACTTCGAAAGTAGCTCCTTGTCCCGCTTCATCCCAGATGATAGCTCTGTTTTTAATTAAGTCAACAACACCTTTAAAGTCTTCTTCAGCACCGATAGGTAAAACGATTGGAACTGCATTAGATCCTAACATAGTCTTAACCTGGTTTACCACGTTAAGGAAGTCAGCACCTTGTCTGTCCATTTTGTTTACAAATCCCATTCTCGCTACTTTGTAGTTGTCAGCAAGTCTCCAGTTTGTTTCAGACTGAGGCTCTACTCCATCTACCGCAGAGAATAAGAATACCAATCCATCTAATACTCTTAAAGATCTGTTTACTTCTACTGTGAAGTCAACGTGTCCCGGTGTATCGATGATGTTGAAGTGATAAGGTTTAGTATCTGCAACAGGTTTTCCTTGATCCGTTGGAAAGTTCCAAGAACAAGTAGTAGCAGCAGAAGTAATAGTAATACCTCTTTCAGCTTCCTGCTCCATCCAGTCCATTGTAGAAGCACCATCATGAACTTCTCCAATTTTGTGGTTTACTCCTGTATAGAATAAAATCCTTTCCGTAGTGGTAGTTTTACCAGCATCAATATGCGCAGCAATACCAATATTTCTTGTAAATTTAAGATCTCTTCCCATTTCAGATTAGAATTTAAAGTGTGAAAACGCTTTGTTAGCTTCCGCCATTTTGTGAGTATCACTCTTTTTCTTGTAAGCAGCACCTTCTTCTCTTGAAGCAGCTACTACTTCGTTAGCTAATTTCAAAGCCATAGACTTATCATTTCTAGCTTTAGAATATTTAATTAACCATTTCATTGCCATAGAAATTTTTCTGTCAGCTCTGATTGGCATAGGAATTTGGAAGTTAGCTCCACCTACTCTTCTAGAACGTACTTCTACGTGAGGCATTACATTTGTAAGTGCATCTTTCCAGATTTCAAGGGCAGTCTTTTCAGTTTCTCCTTTTTTATTTTCTACGATTTCTAATGCATCATAGAAAATTTTGAATGCGATAGACTTTTTACCGTCTAGCATTAAGTTGTTTACAAATCTTGTTACCAATTGATCATTAAATTTTGGATCTGGTAACAACGGTCTTTTTTTCGCTTTTGTCTTTCTCATTGTTTCTGTACCTTATTTAATGATTATTTTTTCTTTCCTTTAGCTGGTGCAGCTGCTGCTTGACCTGGTTTAGGTCTCTTAGCTCCGTACTTAGATCTTCTCTGCGTTCTTCCATTTACACCTGCTGTGTCTAATGCACCTCTTACGATGTGGTAACGTACTCCCGGTAGGTCTTTCACCCTTCCGCCTCTTACCAATACTATCGAGTGCTCTTGAAGATTATGTCCTTCGCCCGGGATGTAGGCGTTGACTTCTTTACCATTAGAAAGTCTTACCCTTGCAACTTTTCTAAGTGCAGAGTTAGGTTTCTTAGGAGTGGTAGTATATACTCTCGTACATACACCTCGTCTTTGTGGACAAGAATCAAGGGCAGCCGATTTGCTCTTCTTGGCAAGCGTGGCTCTTCCTTTTCTTACTAATTGTTGAATAGTAGGCATTTAATTGCTTTTTATTTTAAGCTGCAAAAATAAGAATATTTTTTTAATTAGCAAGCAGTTATATATTTATTTGTATCAATTTAGGAAACTCAAAACGATTATTTGAAGATTTCCCGAATCACTTTTCCTTTTGCATATTGCAGTTGAAAGCCCAAAAGTTCAGCCATTGTACTTGTGATATCAATTTGTCCGTAATCACCTGTACTCAATGTCATATTTTTTTTAAAATCAGGTCCCATGGCAAAAAATTCAATATGTCTGCATCCCTCACAACTATCTCCGTGATTAGCAAACCCTCCTCTTGAATCTATGTGTCTGCCGTGATCATTGGATACAATAAGTGTTGTTTTGTCTTTATAAGCAGGAAGCGACTGAACATGATCCCAGATTTCCTTAATGGATGCATCTGTAGTTTTTATAGCATTAATATACCCGTTCCAGTCATTTGCGTGCCCTCTGGAGTCTACATCTTTCAAATTAATGACAATGATATTCGGTGAATAGGTCGTCATCACAGATTTTACATTCGATACAGTTACTGCATCCTCGCGATACCCTGAACCATTTCCACTAATACCACAATCAGCACTAGGTTGAAATTTATTTTTCCAGTCTGCCTGTTTGCAGTTATTAAGTACCTCAAGTTTATCTTTGGAAGAGATAATCCATGCTTTTGTTTTAGCAGCCCCTGAATATTTTAGCCACTGCTGCATAACAGAAGGAAAGCCCGGTAGCTCTGTCCCATCATTTTTAATACTCTCATATACTCCGCTACACATCGCACTGTGTCCCGGATTCGTGTTGGTAGTTCCGTTATTTTTAAAGTTATCAATAAATACTCCTTCTTTCAAAAGGCTCACCCTGTTCGGAATATTTGCTCTCGAAGCCGAATTCCAGGTTTCGGACATACGCGGTCCGTCTACGACTAATAAAATAACATTTTTGGTTTGATATTTTTCAACATTCGGGGTTGTGCTTTCGCTGTCATTACCCGCACATGAAAAAATCAAAAATAAAAACATACAATAAGATACAATTTTTCTCATCTTTTAAAAATTTGTGGATTAGAGCGTAAAGCTAGGGAAAGGGAGGGTGAAGTAATATTAATAGAACATTACTTATTTCTTAAGAATTATTTAAATAGGCTTATTTAAGAAAACAACCTGGTTACAGCTATTGTATACAATTAATTATTACTCAATGATGCTTACCTGAACATTCTTGTTCCAGTTAAATCTTTTGATATTTCGTTTCAGCTCTTCCAGACCGGCTGGGTTAACAGCATATATAGTAACTTCTTCTTTTGCCACTGTTACTCTATTATTTATTTTAAGTATGGCTGCCTTTCTCCATGTTTCAGGAGCAAATCCCTGAAGCCAGTTCTCATACACTATAGCAACTTCATAGTTATGTTCAGAACCATATTGTGTTAGAAAATCTTTGAACTTCTGATCAAAAAGCTTTTTATTTTCATTAAAAGGAATCATTTCTGTCGAGCCCAACCCTGCAATATCTAATAAATGTATATCTGTATAATAAGTAATCGCTCCGATATCATTAGCCACTACTTTGGAGTCATTATAATAAGTATGTAAAAATCGAGCAGATTGTATTTGTTGCTCATAGATATTTTTACCCCCATCACTTAAGACAGTATGCGCCATGAAACCTTTATAAAAGAAAAGCAAAATATTCATAGCCACTAACAGACTAATAAGCTTCTCCCTCCTTATATAATTATTAAAATCAAAGATCAGCCTTGTTATTTTTGGAATAAGTACCATCGAAAATCCCGTAAGTATATAAGCTTCATAACGGAACATTCCTTTCAGATCAGCAAACATGCTATGACATATCATCAACAATGAAAAAACAATGAGAAAAAAATTATCATGAACAACTTCTATGAAGTTCTTAGTTTTCAAATCTCTATAAATAAAAACGGCACATAATATAATGGGGAAAAAACCAATTTTATAAAAGCTTATATTGAATATGAAATTATCTACCAAGATCATTTTAAGTTGTGAAAAGATATTGGAATCTAAACTTAATTTGGTACCCTTTACCTCTACCGAGTTAGGAAAAAAATAGCCATCCTGTTGATAATTAAAATAACAAAAAATCAAAATCGGAATAAAGCCAAGAACCAAAACGCCGATAGCATCTTTCCATTTTTTTATCAACATCAAAACAAAAGCAAGGATGACAAAATAAAACATGCTCTCAAAGCGAACCAACCCCATTAATAACAGGCTAAAATAAAACCCGAAAGCCACTAATCTATTTTTATCCCGACGATAAAAGCAGAAAATATTAACAACAAAGAGAAACACTTGAAAAATATGTTCCATACCAGACAACAATTGTACGTGCAAAACAGCAAAGAACAAAGTGAACAACACTACTAAAACCGTCTTCTTCACATCTTTAAAAGTTTCAGCGAAGTATATTGACAGGAAATACACAATTCCTAAACTAAAGAATATATTAAAGTACAGCGGTATTTGATCATTGTTTCCAAACATTTTAATGAGGCAACTCAATAGAAAAGTAAATAATGGTGAAGAGGAAGTAGAGGAAAATTGATATTTTGTAATTCCCCACAGATCATACAATGCAAAGTTTTTAGCCATAGCAAGATGAATGTAAGTATCGTCGATAGGATATACATAATGACCATCGGTTTTTAAAACTGAACCTATATAATACAGGAGACAGATTCCAAAAAATACGATGAAGCAAGAAAAAAAACTCTTTAAACCAATATTCCGGGATGACACCATTTTAAGATAAATTATAAAAATACCAAAGATAAGTATCATCAATCATGAATAGGTAATTTCGGCACAATATTTACTGCATTTACAACATAAAAAATAAACTTATGAAAAATGCGAGTATTATCGGTTTAAAGGAAGCCGACTGTAAAAACATTTCAGAAAAACTTAATGTACTGTTAGCTAATTATTCAGTATTCTACCAGAACACAAGAGGTTCTCACTGGAATATTAAGGGAGATCAGTTCTTTACATTACATCCTAAATTTGAAGAACTATATAATAGCCTGGTATTGAAAATTGATGAGATTGCAGAAAGAATCCTAACATTAGGAGCAACACCGGCACATAATTATTCTGAGTATTTAAAAGTAGCCACTATAAAAGAAACGAAAGAAGTAAGCGACGGAACGAAAAGTGTAGAAAACATTTTAAGCTCTTTTAAAGTCGTGTTAGATTTGCAGAGAGAGCTTTTAGATATTACTGATGCAGCAGGTGATGAGGGAACGAATTCTCAAATGAGCGACTATATTACCGAACAGGAAAAAGAAGTTTGGATGTATAATTCCTATTTAGGAAAATAACCAAACAAAAATCATCGATATTTTTGAAAAATCGTCTTACATTTAGACGATTTTTATTTTTATTTATTTAAATTGCGTTAAAATTACACAATATGTACGATGTTCGTTTGAAGTCTATTCTCGATAATGATTTCTACAAGATAACCATGCAAAATGCTGTAGTCAAATTATGTTCTGACTCAGTTGTAAAATATGAATTTATCAATAGAGGGAAACACCACTTCCCCGAAGGATTTGGTGCTGCATTAAGAGAAGCGGTGGCTAAAATGGCAGAACTCAAACTTACCAAGGATGAGAAAAAGTTTTTAGCAATAACGTGCCCTTATTTAGGTTTGCCTTATCTGGACTTTCTGGAAGGATATCATTATGATCCGTCTGAAGTAAAGATCCATCAGGAAGGAGCAGATCTTTCTGTAACCGTTGAAGGGCTTTGGTACAGAACAATCCTTTGGGAAGTACCTTTATTGGCATTGATCAGCGAATTGCACTATGAGATGAATCATATGGAGAGGGATTCGAATGAAATTGTAATGGGTAGAACGATTGAAAAAGCAGACTCACTCAACAAGCTCGGAGTTACTTTTGCAGAATTTGGTACAAGGAGAAGACATTCTTATAAAGTTCAGAATCTGGTTATGGAAGCGCTAACCCAAAGAAAAGATTCTACATTTATAGGAAGTTCTAATGTTCATTTTGCCATGAAATACGGAGTAAAACCAATAGGCACCCACGCTCATGAGTGGTTTATGTTTCATGGTGCTGAATATGGTTTCAAAATGGCCAATGAATTGGCTTTAGAACATTGGGTAGATGTATACAGAGGAGATCTTGGGGTAGCTCTTTCCGATACTTATACAACCGATGTATTCTTCCAGCAGTTCGACAAAAAGTTCGCAAAGCTTTTCGATGGAGTGCGCCATGACAGTGGTGATGCCCTCGAATTTGCAGACAAGACTATCGCCCATTACAAAAGCAACGGAATCAACCCATTATTTAAATATATCATTTTCTCTGATGCCCTCAATCTTGAGAAAGTTGCAGAAATCACCAATTATTGCAAAGGGAAGATCGGCGTTTCATTTGGAATTGGCACCAATCTCACAAACGACGTTGGACTAAAACCAATGAACATCGTGATGAAATTAATAGGAGTACAAGCCCCTAACAAGGAATGGATTCCTACCGTAAAACTTTCTGACGAACGCGGAAAATATACCGGTGATCCGAAAATGATTGAATTGGCAAAAGAGTTTTTAAGGATAAAAGATTAGCTTTTAGATGTTAGATATAAGACTTTGGCTTATCACTTAATAAATCATTATTATGAAATTAAAAATTTATTTTTCTCTTAGTCTTTTGGCAGCAATTCTATCTTTTGCTCAGGAAAAAAAAGTAGAAAAACCAAAATTCAATCAGGAATTGGCAACTTCTCTGGGAGCAGATCAATATGGCATGAAAGCTTATACTATGGTAATGCTGATGACTGGCCCCGTTAAGATTGAAGATAAAGTAAAAATGGGAGAACTTATGAAAGGCCATTTAGCCAACATCGGTAAGCTGGCAGACGAAGGTAAAATTATTGTAGCAGGACCTTTTTTAGAAAAGAATAAAGAAAACTATCGAGGTATGTTTATTTTTAATACCCGTTCTAAAGAAGAAGCTGAGCAATGGGTAAAAACTGATCCGGCTGTAGAGGCTGGTGTTTTCAGTTATGAACTTCTACCCTGGTACGGTTCCGCAGCTCTGCCTTTATATTTAAAACATCATAAAGAAATTACAAAGGAAAACCCATAACCATAAAGATTAATAAAAAATCCCTCAGCTGAGGGATTTTTTTTATTAATCAATACAAAAATAAGGTCTCTTCGGTGAAAAACAACAATAGGGATTACTACAGAATATGTAACCAGCGCTACAACCACCATCTATTGGCGGTTCACAGGTACCTACAGTACCTCCCAAAAAGTGTTTCAATTCTTTTCTGTTTAAGCTTTTTAAATTTTTCATAGTTATTTTGTTTAGTATTAGCTTCCTACTCTTTAAGATTTTCGGATATCTCTATATTAATATTAAGGAGAATTAAATATACTACTTAATTGTAAAAGAATAAATTACAAAAAAAACTTACATCAAAATAAAGCAAATCTTTTCCGGTCATTTAAATTAATTAGTAATTATCATTTACCCTATTTATAATGTATATTTATACTATACCTTAATAAATAACATTCTGTCATTTCGAACGTAGTGAGAAATCTCTTAATAGCCTTAATAACTTATTATTTCTTAATGTTTTAATATTAAGATTTTTCACTACGCTGTACCAGCTACCTTCTGAAATCGAAGATTAGATGTAGTCAATGACAAATGACTGTGGTAATTATCGTAATTATCTTTGGCTAAGTGAAACGACTTTGCGCCTTAAAACACACTTTACTTTTAAAATTCTTTGTGTTTATTGCGATTGACTACATTCTAGTTGTTTTTTTTACTCTCGCAGATTAGGCTGATTTAGCAGATACCAAAGATTATCTCTTTTCAGTCGATGAATTCCATTTTAGATAGTCAATGATAACCCTATATTGTATTGGAGCTTTTCTGAATTAAAAAATTCTTACGTAAAATAAAAATTGCCGGAATCCTCATTTCCGGCAATCAAAACTAACACATAAAAATTGAAAGAATTATAGTGTTGCTTTATATTTTTTACGATAAGCATAATAGAAAATCACAGGCAGGACGGTAAACGATAATATCATACAGATAATCAGTCCCCCTACAATCATAATAGCTAAAGGCTTTTGAATCTCTGATCCCATTCCATGAGATATTGCTGCTGGAAAAAGTCCCATGGAACCCATTAAAGCAATCATGACAACAGGACGGATTCTGCTTTGAACTCCCTGCGAAATGGCTTCTTTAAGAGGTATTTTATTCTGCAAATTTTCTTTCATTACTCCAATAAGTACAATACCGTCAATCGTAGCTACTCCAAAGAGAATAATAAACCCTATTCCTGCTGAGATCCCGAAAATAGTTCCTGTGAACCAAAGGGATAAAAATCCGCCGATGAATGCAAATGCCAATGTAATGGAGGAAATCAATGTATCCTTGATATTTCCAAAATTGAAATATAGCAACATCAGAATAAGTACCAATGAGATAGGAACTACCATAGCTAACTGCTTTGCAGCCCTTTCCTTACTTTCAAATTCACCAGCCCACGTCATTTTATGATTCTTCGGAATGTGTACTTCTTTTTCAACTTTAGCTTTAGCGTCTTTAATCGTACTTCCCAAATCCCGTCCTTCAATATTAAAACCGACACCAATATATCTGCTGTTTCCCTCCCGATAAATAAATGAAGGTCCCGTATGATAATCAATCGTTGCAATTTCTTTTAATGGCACTTTTTTATTATCCTGAGTAGGAATCAGGATGTTCCCTATTTTCTCAGGATTATCACGGTATTGCTTTTCAAATCTCAGCATCACGTCAAACATTCTTTCTTCTTCATAGAATTTTGTTGCGGCCTGTCCTCCGATCGTCATTTCGATCACAGCTTGCGCATCAGCAGTTGAAACTCCATATTTAGCCATTTTAGAATCGTGAAGTTGTATTCTTAATTCTGGTAGCCCAATATTTTTAAAAACATTGACGTCGGAAATTCCCGGAACTGTTTTAATAGATTTAGCTACCTGGTTTGCATAGTCCTCAAGTTGGAATAAATCATTTCCAAAGATCTTGATCACTAAAGGAGCTTTTACTCCGGCCACATATTCTTCCACATTATCCTGAATCGGCTGACTGAAACCAAAATTAATTCCCGGATATTTTTCCAGAGAAACCCTCATCTCTTCAAGAAGCTCCTCTTTCGATATTTTTTTCTTCCATTCATTTTCAGGCTTTAGCTGGATGTTAAACTCTATATTAAAAAAACCTGTAGGGTCTGTTCCATCATTAGGACGGCCCGTCTGCGTCATAACAAAATCTACTTCATCATATTTCGTCAGAATCTGTTTCATCTCTTTAGTCAACCTGACAGACTCATCAAGGTTTACACTATTGGGCAGGGTTGCACGAACATAAATCGCTCCTTCATTAAGTTTCGGCAAAAATTCTGATCCGTAATTTGAAAACCTCCATCCACAAACAGCCAACAACACAACAAAACCAATCATAAATCCTTTTTTATGTCTTGCACTCAGCTGATATAATTTAAAGATATTAACTCTGAAAAATCTGGAAATAAAATTTTCTTTTTCTTCTATATTTTTTGTCAGTAAAAGTTTACACATTGCCGGAACATAGGTTAAACTCAAAATCAAAGAGCCTAACAAAGCATATCCTAGCGTAAATGCCAGAGGAGAAAACATCTTTCCTTCTACTTTCTGGAAAGAGAAAATAGGCATTAAAGCAACAATCAGAATCAGTAATGCAAAGAATATATAGCTCGCTACACTACCTGCACTCTTTTTGATGATTCCCAGTTTGGACATTTTATTGAATCGCCTCAATCCTACTTTTTTAGCTTTCTGCTCGAGGGCCACAAAGACATGCTCTACGATCACTAATGTTCCTTCCAGGAGTAAACCAAAGTCAAGCGCTCCCATAGAAATCAAATTGGCAGGTAATCCCTGAATTCTCAGCATAATAATTGCGAAGAGGAAAGCCAGAGGAATAACAGACGCTACGATAAAAGTCGTTCTCCAGTTGTATAAAAAGATAAATACAATAATAGAAACCAGGATTACTCCTTCTACCAGGTTTTTAGACACTGTATGAACCGTCGTATTAACCAATTCAGTACGGTCAATAATCGGAACAATTTTAACATCACCCGGCAGTTCACCACCGTTAAGCTCAGTAATTCGATCTTTTAACCTAGCAATAACATCACTCGGATTTTCTCCACGAAGCATGATAACGATTCCTTCTACAACATCATCTTCTTTATTATAGCCAACCTGTCCTAGTCTTGGCTTTGCAGAAACTTTTACCTCTGCAACGTGTTTTACCAAAATAGATGTTGATCCTTTTACTTCAATCTTGATATTTTCAATATCATCTTTACTTTCCAAAAGACCTATACCCCGGACGACATACGCCTGATCTCCTTTTGAGACCACATCTCCTCCTACATTAATATTACTTTTAGAAACGGCTTCGTAAACATCTAATGGAGACAGATCGTAATTATGCAACTCTGTAGGATTGATTCTTATTTCGTAGATCTTTTCTTCTCCTCCAAAACTTACAACATCTGCTACTCCGGGAACTGCAAGAAGCTCCCTCTCAATAACCCAATCCTGGATAGAGGTAATTTCTTTAATAGGTAGTTTGCTTTTAATAATATACCGGTAAATTTCACCGGTTGCCCCGGAAGGAGGCTCTATACTATAATCAGCACCCTCGGGAAGCTTAACATTCCCCAACCTGTTGGATGCATATTGCTGAGCATAAAAATCATCTACATGATCATCAAAAATAACCGTTACTACCGATAAGCCAAATAGAGAAATCGACCGCACTGAAGTTTTATTCGGTATCGTATTCATCTCCCTGGATATAGGTAAAGTAACAAACTTTTCAATCTCCTCCGCACTTCTTCCCGGCCATTGTGTAATTACCCTTACTCTGGTGTTGGTAACATCAGGAAAAGCCTCAATCGGAGTATGGACATAAGAATAAATTCCCCCTGCTAATAATAGGAAGGTTCCCAAGAGAACAATCAAGGAATTTTTTAAAGAAAACGAAACAATACTCTGGACAAACTTTCTCATTACTTAGCAGAATTAGAGGATTGGTTTTTCATATTTTCATAAATCAGCAGCCCGTTAGAAGCAACGACACTTTCCCCCTGTTTCAGATCTCCTTCTACATAAATATATTGACTATTAGAAGCCACTTCAGTTACAGCTCTCACTTCGAGATCACAATCTTTTTTATAGACAATCACATAGCTCTGGTTATTATCAAAAATCACAGCTTTTGCAGGAATTGCCAGCGCAGTTTTATCCTGAGCATTAATTGGCAATACAATATCCGCCGACATTCCAGGTCTCAATTTCATATTATTGTTATCCATGATAATTTTAGCCTTCAAAACCCTTTCATTTTCATTAAAAACCTGAGAGATGGAATTAATTTTTCCGGAAAAACTTTCATCCGGATAAGCCAACGTTTTTACTACAACAGGCTGATTAACGTATACATTTCTCATATTGGTAGCATATACATTAGCCATTACCCAAACCTTATCCAGATTGGAAATCGTAAAAAGCTGATCACCTCCTGCGGTAACAGGCATTCCGTTTGAAATATTTTTACTGATCACATATCCATCCGCAGGTGATTTGATTTGAATGTTATTACTGCCGGCTGAGTACAGCTGCATATTCTTTTTTGTTTTCGAAATATTCGACTGTAGAATCTGAACCTCTGATCTTGCTTCTTGTAAGTCTTTTTGAGAAGCGATATCGTCTTTATACATCGCTTCTACTGACGACAATTTTCTTTTTGCCACCACAAGCTGAGCCTGTAGTGTTTGCGTATCATCCTGCATTTCATTTAATGAAACACTTTTTACACTTGCCAGAACCTGCCCTCTTTTTACATAATCTCCCAGTGAGAAAAATGTTTCTGTAACGACTCCATCTACAAGACTTACAAAAGGAACCGTTTTATCAGAATTACTTTCGACTTCACCGGTAAGTGTAATGCTTTCTTCTACAGAAAGTAATTCTGCTTTAGCCAACTTCAAATCTTTTCTCAATTCTTTGCTGATACAGTAGGTTTTCGATTCCGTATTTTCATTCTGTTTTTTATCGGAACATCCCGTTAATGCCAATGCTACAGAAAAATAAAGGGCTGCAATATATTTAGTCGTATTCATTTTCATATTTATAAGTCTTGTCCTACAACATATTGCAGGTTTTCATAATATTGATTAAGTTCTTTTTTGGTATCCAGAATGATCATTTTATTCCCAATATAGGTTTCCAGAAAATCCATATACTCCAGCATACTGATATTTCTCAATCTGAAGTTTTTCTCATGGCTCGTCAGTAGGCCATCTAAAGTAGTTTCATAAGATTCATCAAGCTCCTGGGAAATCTGCTGGGTTCTGGTGTAGTTATGAAATACCGAAACAATTTCGTTTTCGGACTTCAGGATACTCTTACGGGTTTCGTAGTTTGTTTTTGTAATTTCAAGCTTAGCTTCCTGAATATTCCCTTTATTGCGATCGAAAACCGGAAGGTCAAATGACACTCCCAATCCTACGAAGTCCCTCATGATATTTCCACCCCGGTCATATCCCAGGGAAAGAGCAATATCAGGAGTTTTCAATGCATTCTGCAGCTCCAGATTTTTCTGAGCATATTTTTCTTTATTCTTTGTGGTTAAAATATCAGGACGATTTTCTTTAGCGATCTCCAGCCACTTGGGCAGTTCCAATTCTGAAAGCTGCTTTTCAGGCATTTCCAAAGGATCTGAAATTACTACATAAGACTTTGAAGGAACCATTAATAAGGCCTTCAGCTCAACCTGTTGTTCTTCGATCTCCTGATGTAATGAAATAAGCTTTTTCTTGAATTCTATTTCCTGTGCCTTCAGACGGACATACTCAGATTTACTGATATTACCAAGGCTTAATTGATTGCTATAGGACTTTGTCAATTTCTCAATAGAAGAAATTTGTCCTTTATATAGTTTCTGTTGTTCCTGATTATATACCATTTCGGTAATGGTATTTCGTAA
This sequence comes from Chryseobacterium piperi, assembly GCF_002285635.2. Classification (NCBI taxonomy): domain Bacteria; kingdom Pseudomonadati; phylum Bacteroidota; class Flavobacteriia; order Flavobacteriales; family Weeksellaceae; genus Chryseobacterium; species Chryseobacterium piperi. The sequence continues at coordinate 2,785,956 of NZ_CP023049.2, forward strand.
GAGCTTCTTTAATTCCCGCAACACTTCCTGCAGTTCATATTTTTCTCCATCTACTTCTATCTTCTGAAGCTCAATGTTCTTACGTCTTTTTCCTGCAGTCTGAATCACCTGTTCAATTTCAGCGGAAATCTGGGTGCTCTTTCCCCAATTGCCGATAAGAGTAGGTTGTTCTTCTATACCGGAGGTACGCCATAAATTAACTTCACTAATACTTAATTTGGGATTAGGCCAAAACTTAGCTTGAACCACCCGTGCTTCAGCCTGGGAAATTTCTAATTTCTGGGCAATAATGTCCAAATTATTGGTAAGGAAAATAGATTCGGCTTCCTTTCTGTTGATATGTAATGTATCTACAGTTTGTGCCGAAAACAAGCCAAAAAGATGAATATAAAATAAAGCGAAAATAATTTTCTGCATGGTCCCACATTTAAGACCACAAAGCTATTTTCTAAACATTAAAGCCAATTTCAAATTAAATTAAGATTCAGTTAGCCCAACATTAGAATTCGATTAGAACAGTTTTTTTGACACACAAATATCATTATGTTTTCACAATTATCACAACAACGTTTTACAAATGAATCATGCTCAATGATGACATCTGTGCAAATCTGTGAGAAAAATAATTAACCACAGATGAACACGGGTCCACATAGATATTTTAATATAAGCTATAGCTAATCCTGCTAGACAGAATAATAGATATGATTATAAATTGTTTGAAAACACGAGAAGAACTTTAGTTCCGATATTTACTTCGGAATCTATTTGCATTTGAATATGATGATGATCAAAGATACTCTTAGATAAAGAAAGCCCAATCCCGCTTCCTTTGACATTGTCAACATTTTTCCCTCTGTAGAATGTTTCTGTAACTTTTTCAAGATCATCTCTGGAAATACCTTTTCCGTAATCTTTCACCTCGATAAGTAGCTGCTCATCTTTTTCAGACAGCGTAATTTCAATAGGATTTCGATGGGAATATTTAATGGCATTTTCCACAATATTATACAGCGCCAGGTATAACAAGGTTTCATTTCCGGGAAATTCTAATAAACCCGGTCGTGTAACCTGTAAATTTATTTTAATAGACGATTCTGCTTCCTGAGCTTTGGCATTTAATTTTTCATAGATTTTCCAGATAAGTTCATCCACTCTTATCTGTTTATGGGACTCCTCTAGTTTAGCAAAGCCAGACATCAACAGAAGGTTATTCAGAATATTTTCAATTTCATAGACATTTTCCAACGACTCTTTAACCACCTTCTTATATTCGTCCGGGGTTCTGTCTTTTTGTGCAAATACTTCTAAATTCCCGGAAATCGCAGCCAAAGGAGTTTTAAACTCATGGGAAACATAATTGATAAAGTTCTGCTGTAATAAAATACTTTCAGAAAGCCTGCCTAACAGTTTATTATAAGATTTGATAAGCTCTTCAATCTCATCATGAGTATTGGTTGAAGTTATTGCACTGGAGATATTCGTATAATCTACATTATTGATTCGTTCAACCACATTGGAAATGGGTTTGTATACAATTTTTGACAGGTATCGGCTTAAGAAATAAATAGCAAGCAGTCCCAGAATTAAGACGAAGAGCATAATAACAGAAAGCCGGATGATCTGGGATTGAAACGAATCACTGGAAGATTTCACAAATACAACAAAATCACCTTGATTATCGGGATAAAAAATGCCATAATAAAAGTTATTATCAGACATAAACTGTACACTCTTATTATTTCTGGCTGTTTTTAAATGTAATGCCTTGATGTTTTTATCATCCAGATTCTGCCCAAAAGTAACTTCATTATATTTATTATATACTGCTACTTTCTTATTTTCAATAACATGATTGTACTCTTCTTTGATCTGAGCATGCCTGTTTTTGGGAAGCTCATCTTTTTCCAGATAGTAGATAGCAGAGATAAGAGCCGTATTCTGAAGCTTTTCAAAATATGAAATTTTTGTACTGTCATAATAAGCAAAAAATATCACCGCAAAAGTAATGATAGAAACAATGCCAAATGAAAGGCTGGAAATTAATGTAAATCTGTTTCTTAAAGTCATTTTAATCCTTGATCAGATATCCTGTTCCTTTAATAGTATGGATAATTTTTTGTTCACTTTCATCAATTTTATTTCTTACATATGAAATATAGACATCCACTACATTCGTGGTACTGTCAAAATTAATTCCCCAAACATTATGTAAGATCTGAGTTCTGCTGAGAACTTTATTTTTATTTTCCATCAGGAAAGTGAGAAGCTTATATTCTGTAGGAGAAAGCTCTATTTCTTTATTGTTCTGACATACCTTATGAAGATCCGTATTAATGGTAATATTTCCACATGACAAAAGCTCATTTTCTTCCTGGTAGCTTAGTTTGTTTCGTCTCGTAAGAGCTTTGATTCTTGAAATTAATTCTTCAAAATGAAAGGGTTTAGAAAGATAATCGTCTGCTCCCAAATCAAGCATTTTTATTTTGTCATCAGGGCTGTTTAATGCACTCAGAACCAGAATCGGTGTATAATTTTTTTTGAATCGGATAATTTGTGTCAGCTGCATTCCGTCAAGACCGGGAAGCATAATATCCATTAAAATAATATCAAATTCATAGGTATTAATAAGATCACGTGCTTTTTCGCCAGAATCTGCAAGAACCATATGATATCCGGCTTCACCAAGCCCTTTTACCAGGAATTTACTTATCCTTTCATTATCTTCTACTAACAAAATATTCATCTGTTCTGAAATTTCCCATAAATATAAGTATTCTTATTCATAAAGGATACTGGAAGAGAGAAGTGATTGAGCTTCATGGAGCAATTTCAGGCCATTTACTTTTTGTTAAAGCAGATTTTAAGAAAATGATCCATTCTTATCTATCCAAGGATATTCCCTATTCCAGCTTCCAGCCTTTTTTCATAATTTTGAAGAATGGAGATGACATATTTAGTTATTGGCTTTATTTCTGGCGGCATGTTAGGTGCGGTTATTTTATTTTTCATCCTGAAGTCTTCTATGATTTCAAGATCTTCTTATGATGAAATGAATACCAGATATATTAAAAGTAATGCCGATCTGGAAAATTCTTATCAGAAGATCAGGGAATTACAGCAAGGTATGGAGCATGAAAAAGAAACAACCCAACAACAAGCGGATCTTCTCAATGATCTTAAAAATGAATATGCAAAAATATCTGCCGAATATTCTTCTTTAAATATCCAGTTTCAGGAACAAAAAAGTACGATAACCAAACTGACTTCTCAGATTGAAAATCTCTTAGCGGAAAAACAGCATATTTTTGCCCGTAATTCAGAACTCTCCGCGATTAATGAAAGTTTACAGAAATCGCTTGAAACTCAGAAGGAGGAAATCATTAAAATTCAGGAAGATTCGAAGAATCAGTTTGAAAACCTAGCGAATAAGATCCTTGAGGAGAAAACAGAAAAGTTCACAACGCTGAATCAGAATAATCTTAAAAATATCCTGGAACCCTTTCAGGAGAAAATCACAGATTTAAAAAACAGGGTGAATGAGGCCTATGAAAAAGAAAATAAGGAGCGTTTTTCTTTAGCCGAAAAGGTAAAAGAACTTGCCGAATTGAATCAACAAATATCTGAAGATGCCAAAAAATTAACCCGAGCTTTAAAAGGAGAGAGTAAAACACAAGGAAACTGGGGTGAAATGATTTTAGAAAGCATTCTTGAAAAATCAGGTTTGGTAAAAGGAAGGGAATATTTTCTTGAACATGAATTGCGGGATGAAGATAATAAAGCTTTATTTTCAGAATTCTCCGGAAAGAAAATGCGCCCTGATGCCGTTGTTAAATATCCGGACGAAAGAAATGTTATCATTGATTCTAAAGTATCCCTTACTGCATTTACGGAACTCGTAGATGAAACAGACTCAGAAATTTATGCCATCAAGCTACATCAGCATTTATCTTCTATAAAAAATCATATCAATCAGCTTAGCCAGAAGGCTTATGATGATTATGGCAAATCTTTGGATTTTGTCATGATGTTCATTCCAAGTGAACCGGCTTATATAGCAGCCATGCAAGCCGATCAAAATCTCTGGAATTTCGCGTATGAAAAAAGAATTTTACTTCTCAATCCAAGTAATCTGATCACTTCCTTAAAGCTTATTGCCGACCTATGGAAACGTGAATATCAGAACAGAAATTCAATGGAGATCGCAGAGCGTGGTGCCAGATTGTATGATAAGTTCGTAGGTTTTGTAGAAAATCTTGAAAAAGTTGGAAAGAATCTGGATCAGGCCAAAAACGTATATAATGATGCTTATAAACAGTTATCAACAGGTAATGATAATTTAGTAATCCAAACACAGAAACTGAAATCACTCGGAATTAAAAATAAAAAAGAGCTTCCTCAAAGCTTAATTGATCAGTCTCAAACATTACCTATCCCTGAAGAATAGCCCTTTTCCTGAAAAGTAGATAAATTCAATCATTAATTTTGTATAATTTTGCAGCATGCTAATAGAAAGTTTCCAAAACGATAAAATTAAACACGTTACCAAACTCCTTTCTGACAACCGGTTTCGAAAAAAATCTAATGTTTTTGTAGTCGAAGGTCAACAGGAGAATGAAAGAGCGCTGAAATTTGATTTCGAACCTGTAGAATTTTTCATTTGTGAGAATATTTTCAAAGGAAATATTCCCCAGGGAAGAATTCATTATGTGAGCGAAAAGATCTATGAGAAAATTGCTTACCGTGGAAGCAGTGAGGGAATTATTGGAATTTACAAAACCAAAGAATCTGATCTTTCTTCTTTCAAAGCTAAAGAAAACTCCACTATCATTATTGTAGAAAGCATTGAGAAACCTGGTAATTTAGGCGCAATTCTGAGAAGCTGTGAGGCATTTGGAATAGACGCTTTAATTATTACGGATGTAAGAGCCGACTTTTATAACCCTAATGTGATAAGGTCAAGCGTTGGCTGTCTTTTCGGGATGAAGGTATTTCAGGCTGAAAATAAGGAAACACTGGATTTCCTGAGCCAAAATCAGTTCAACATCTATACAACAATAATGGATGAAAGTTCCGAAGACCTTTATAAAAGAGATTTCACAAATAAGTCAGCGATCCTTTTTGGAACTGAGCATTCGGGCTTAAGTGAATTCTGGAGTGGTAAAGGGCAAAATACGTTAATTCCTATGACTGGAAGTATTGATTCTCTAAACCTGAGTAATGCTGTAGCGATTACTTGCTATGAATCTTTGAGACAAAAAAAGCTTAAATAGCCTGATAGAACTTATAATCTAATGATCCCTGAATTCCCATAATTATATAGCATATTATATTCAGGTAAAGACATAAAAAAACCGTTTCGCTGGGCGAAACGGTTCTTTTATTTAGTAACGTACTAATTATTTTTTAGCAGCGTCTACAGCGTCTTTAGCATCTTTAGCAGCACCTTTAGCAGCATCAGCAGCACCTTTAGCAGCGTCAGCAGCAGTAGTAGCAGCTCCTTTAGCAGCGTCAGCAGCAGCAGCAGTAGTTGCAGCAGCAGCATCTTTAGCAGCACCTACAGTAGCAGTAGCAGCAGAATCAACAACTTGAGCAGCAGAATCAGCTACAACAGCAGCAGAATCAGTAGCAGCGATAGCAGCAGAATCAGCAGTACCTTCAGTAGAAGTAGCTTCAGTTTTTTTACAAGCAACTAGAGAGATTGCAGCGATAGCAGCTACGAATAATGACTTTTTCATAATAAATTAAATTTAATTTTGTTAATATTGTTATCTAAAATTTTCTTCTGTTCTGTTATTTGAACAAGACAAAGGTAGAGCAGTTAGAAAATTTGTCTATGAAAAATAATTGTAATAACTTTGTAAAACAGTTTTACAAATAAATATAACTGATAACCAGTAATTTAATCACTTTATATCAACTTGACAGATTTAGACCTATTACACTTTGAGCAGCTAAAAAAGGATGTACAGGCTCAATATTTAAAAGAATACACCCCTTCCTTTGATGATATTTCAAAATGGAAAGGAATTGACATTATATATTTTCAGGAAGATCTTCGCAAAAAGGCTAAAGGAAACATTAGCGAAAAATCGTTTTATACTTATTTCAAAAATGCTCCGGTTACCAAACTCCCAAGAATCGACATGCTCAATTTATTAAGTATTTATGCAGGTTACGACTCATGGTATGAGTTTAAAAAACAACATCTTTTTGCCGGAGAATTATTACAGGATGAAAAAGATCTCAGCGAGGAAGAAATAAAAGAATTAGAAGAATCACTGGCTCATTTACCAGAAAGCATCAATTCTGAAATTCAGCCACAAAAAACGCTGAATCCTGAGCACAAAAACGCTAATTTACAAAAAACAAATACTGAAAATCAAGAATTTACAAAAAATAACAACAATAATACTTCTCTAGAAAAAACACCATCCGAACCTAAGAAAAAATTCCTGCAAAAGAATGCCTGGGCAATTGTCACTACTATTTTAATTATGATTACCGGTGTTTTAGGTTTTAAAGATGAAATTTTTTCTAAAGAATACAAATATTGCTTTACAGATGCAGACCGCGGAGTTGCTGTAATCAATACACTTGAAATAAAAGTGTTTAAAGAAAATGAATCTCCAATCTTATTTAAGATAAATCCGGGGGAATGTTTTAGATACTCTACCAAAGATAAAATTCTTAAAATGCAGATCAGTGCTCCATTCTACGAGCCCTTAACGGTCAACAGAAGCCTTGAAAATGCCCCTAAAGAAGAAATGATAGAAATGAAGCCTGATGATTATAAAATGGCGGCTTACTATTTCTCTATAAAAGATGTAAAAGGAGGAAACCCTGAGGAACAATTTGCTCTCATCAAACAAAAGAGAAAACAATTAGAGAATTTAATCAGCAATAATGCTATCATTTATCAGGTATATGATAACAATACCTACGGAATTGAAACATTAGACAAACAAAAATACATTACACTCGTAACAACACCTACAACATCCCTGAAGAATTTACGGGTGATTGAAATGAAAAAAGACGATAAAGGTAAAATAATATCTATAAAATTTAAAATTGCAAATACTGATGAAAAGAATAAGTAATTTTTTTGTTGCCCTATTACTGCTCATTGCTTTTGTTTCCTGCAATAACAAAAAGACTGAAGTAAGTGATTTGGACAAATTAAGAAATAGTAACAACACAAAAACCTACCCTGCTGTACAAATGGATAGCATGCAGGCGATCAATTCTATAACAAAACAAAAAGTACAGGAATTATTGGATCTTTCTACGCTTTACTTATCCGGAAACCGAAATACGGAAATAGATACTGTAATCTACTCGCAAATGGAAAGCTACTTCCATAAACCAGACAGCCTAACATTTAAAAGGCTATTCAAAGAATTAGATAGTTTAAAGGTAAAATCTGTGAAAGTCAACAGCCTGGCAGTACATAAAGATTATTATAAAAAAGACACGCTGGATTACGCTAAATTCAATGTAGAATATTTTGATGACAAAAACAGATCTCTCGGAACTTTTGAAAAGAGTGCCCAATATACCCTGCTTTCAAAACCAATCAAATTTAAGAAAGAGTTTAAATTTTATTTTTTGAATTTTTATACACCTTCACCTGTAAAAAAAGACAGTACTTCTGCAGGAGTTACTAAATAATCTAAAGCGATATCATTTTCCCAGGTATCGTCAATCAACTCATCGGGGCTGAAGTAATTCACTCCGATTTTTTTTGTGACCAAAGGAAGACTTTGAAAAAAACCGTCATAGAATCCTTTACCATATCCTACTCTATTACCCATGGGATCACAATATAATACGGGAGTTATCACAAAATTAAAATCTTGCTCTCCGGAGTCCTGATTAGAAACAGGCTCTGAAATTCCCCAGGAACTGGTCTCAAACTTTGTATCCGGAAATATTTCAACAGAAATAAGCCTCTCCCCGACCACTTTCGGAACAAAAATACGGATACCTTGTTCCAGACAGTACTGAACAAATGTACGGGTATCAATCTCCTTAAACTTTTCAATAGGAAGAAAAATATGAATTTTCTGACCTATTGAAGGCTTAAAGTATTTAATCAAATTTTCGAAAATTCTTTCAGATAAGAAGAAAGCCTCATCAGTCGACAAGGCTTTTCTTTTTTGCATATATTTTTTTCTAAGGTCAGCTTTTAACATAATCGTTACGCGTTTTCAGCCTGAAGAACTTTATATAATTTGTCTGACAAACGTACTCTGAACGGAAGCTCAAAAGTAATTTGATCTCCTTTTCTGGCCTTTTCACTAGGTGCTCCATTTACAAAGATTTCAGTAATTGCCACCTCTTGCTCACCTGTTGTAGGTCCTGAAATCAACACTTTATCTCCTACTGAAAGTTCTTTGTTTTCAATTAAGAACTGGGCAATTTTTGATTTGGTATAATAATGCTCTGCTTTTCCAAGCAATACTTTTTTAACTGTTATTTTTTGACGAATATTCTTTGTTTCAGCTTTTGCTAAGGGTTTAGCTGGTAAATCACCTGAATTTTTAAATTTCAAAGCATCAGATTTTCCTTTTCTAAAAACCTTATTTCCAACCTGTAATCCTTTTCTTAATTTTATTTGCTCATCCCAAGGTAAATGTATTGTTTCTAAACACTCAGTAGAACAACAGTTCTCCATCGTGGCCTTACATTCATCACATTGAATAAATAACAAATGGCAGGCATCATTAGAACAATTGGTATGATTATCACATGGTTTACCACACTGATGGCATTGTGATATGATATCATCGGTAATCCGCTCCCCTAATCGGTGATCGAACACAAAGTTTTTACCAATAAATTTACTCTTTATCCCTTCTTCTTTTATTTGACGGGTATATTCAATAATTCCGCCTTCTAACTGATAAACATTTTTAAAACCCTGATGTTTGAAGTAAGCACTGGCTTTTTCACAACGGATTCCTCCTGTACAGTACATTAAAAGGTTCTTATCTTCCTTAAAATCCTGTAATTGTTCGTTGATAATCGGTAAGCTTTCTCTAAAATTTTCTACATCAGGAGTAATAGCTCCTTCAAAATGACCAACCTCACTTTCGTAGTGATTTCTAAAATCGACAACAATCGTATTAGGATCTTCCAATAAATTATTAAATTCCTGAGCTTTTAAGTGAATTCCTTTATTCGTCACATCAAAAGACTCATCATTTAAACCATCTGCAACAATCTTATGTCTGACTTTGATAGTCAATTTTAAAAAGGAGTGATTGTCTTGCTCAACCGCAACATTCAAACGAATTCCTCTCATAAACTCGTAGTCTTCCAGGGTAGTACGAAAAGCTTCAAAATTGTCCGCAGGAACACTCATCTGAGCATTGATTCCTTCATGTGCAACATAAATACGGCCTAAGGCATCAAGTGCATTCCAGGCAATAAATAATTCGTCGCGAAATTTTTTGGGATCTTCAATTTTGGCATACGCATAGAAAGACAACGTAAGGCGTTCCTTACCAGCTTCATCAATAAGTTGAGCTCTTTCTTCTGCGCTTAAGGTGTTATACAGTTGCATGCTATAAACGTTTTAAGTGAGAAAAATTTTTTGCAAATATAGTGATTTTTCAATTGAGTCTATTTTTAGAGGAGAAAGGTAATCTCAATAACGGCAAAAACAAACACAGCCAAAACGTGATTATTTCTTATTGTTAATCGTTAATTACGCTTAATAATTGAAGGAAATATTTTTTATTTTAATAATTAGACTTAACTTTAATGACAATACAACCATCTATATGTCATAATATGACATATTGTCTTTAATAATTTTTTAAGATCCGTTAATTGAGGATACGTAAATTATAGTATAATATATAAATTATCGCAATTGCTGTTAAATTTTAGTTAAAATTGAAACATTCCATTTCAATCGCACACCTATTTAGCATTAAATTTGTTTACTGTAAAACGAATTAATTTTAATCATAAAAATAAAGAAGATATACAATGAAGAGTACTTTAAAAAAACTATTACCATTTGCTGTAGTAGGAGTTATTTCAGGAGCTACTACCGTTGGCACAATACAATACTTTGGTCATACCTCTAACAATGGGGACCAATCTTATTTTACTTCTGCAGCCAAAACTTCATTCGTAGGAATGAATACGGCTTCTACAGGAGATGATTTTGTCAAAGCTGCGAAAACAACGGTTCCTGCAGTAGTTACGATCAAAAACTACCAGACCAGAACATCAAGCAGAGCTTCAGAGCAGGATTTGTTTGACTTTTTCTTCGGAGATCCTTTCGGGGGCAGAGGAGGCCAACAAAGGCAAAAACAGCAACCTCCTGAAAACATGCCTTCAGGAATGGGATCGGGAGTGATCATTTCTCCGGATGGATATATTATTTCCAATAACCATGTGGTAGCTGGTGCTAATAAACTGGAAGTAGTCTTAAGCAATAAAAAATCATATATCGCTACATTGATAGGAACAGATCCAAATACCGACATTTCCTTATTAAAAATAGAGGAAAAAGGATTGCCTTATCTGAACTTTGCCAATTCAGACAATATTGAAGTAGGTCAATGGGTACTTGCAGTCGGAAATCCGCTTGGACTGAACTCAACGGTAACAGCAGGTATCATTTCTGCTAAAGGAAGAGGAATTGGCATTCTAGGATCTCAAGGAAAAGCAAGCAATCCAATTGAAAGCTTTATCCAAACAGATGCTGCCATTAACCCTGGAAATTCAGGAGGAGCATTAGTGAATGCTAATGGAGATTTGATCGGTATCAACTCAGCAATTCAATCTACTACAGGTTATTATCAGGGATATGGATTTGCCATTCCGTCTAACCTGGCAAGAAAAATCATTGAAGACATTAAGAAGTTTGGAATTGTACAAAGAGGATTTCTAGGAGTAGCTTCTTTAGACCTTTCGGACGACCAACAGGTTGCTATGTACAACAGACAGAAGAAAGCCAATATTAAAGTAGGTTCCGGAGTTTATGTTACGGAAGTTACAGACAATAGTGGTGCAGAAAATGCAGGAATTAAAAACGGTGACATCATTACTAAAATTGATGGAACATCTATTACTGATTTTGCCGACTTATCTATGGCTGTAGGAAGCAAACGCCCTGGTGATAAAGTTCAGGTTACTTATCTAAGAAATGGTAAGGAAAACACAACAACTGTTACTTTAAAAGATCAGAAGGGAGGCACTTCAACAAGAACAAAAGCTGATCTGAGTGTCACTGAAAAAATCGGAGCTGATTTCGAACCATTGAGCGATTCATTCAAAACAAGCTATGGATTAAATAGCGGTGTTATTGCAAAAAATGTTTCAGAAGGAAGTGAAATGGCTAAGATCGGAGTAGTAGACAACTATATCATTATAGAAATAAATGGTAAGCCGGTCAACTCCCAAAAAGACGTAGAGAAAATTTTAGACAAGTACCAAGGAAATGTACAAGTGAAATTTGTAGATGAATACGGAAGAATTTATACAAAAGGATTTAAAATGCCTTAGTAGAATTTTTCTAAAACATAAAAAACGCTGCATCGTATGCAGCGTTTTTTTATTTAGCGTTGTTCATTTTTTCAGCAATTCTCTTTTTCTTATTCCTTTCATAAATTATCTCTACTATTTTACCTCCAATCCATGAAAAAGGGAAAAAGGTAAGAAAGATAGATATTTTATAGAATGTAGGATGATAAGGAAATATAATAACATCAAGCATCGCTATGAATAGCATGATGAAACCGATAAGAATAGCATAAGCTACTTTTGCATACTTTACAATAATAGCTGTCGCAACTCCACCTATCGTTGTTCCTAATCCGGAAATAAATAATAAAAAACCAAAGAAAGCCTCATCATTTCTCATACTGTAGAGGAATCTTTGCCAATGCTCAAACGGAGCAAAAGCCTCAAAAGTAACCCACTGCGGAAAAACTCTAATTCCAAGAGTAATAATAAGCCCGGCAATACCCAGACCTACCAAAACCGCAAATGTATTTCTTATAAAACTCATTAATCCTGGTGTGCAATCATCGAAATTTCAATATCAACATTCTTAGGCAGGCAAGAAACCTGTACCGTTTCACGAGCAGGATAGCTCTCAGCACTCAGATATGATGCGTAAATATCATTCATAACAGCAAAATCATCCATACTTTTAAGGAAAATACTTGCCTTTACAACATTTTTAAAAGTCATTCCAGCTTCTGTAAGGATCGCTTCAAGATTCTTCATCACCTGATGCGTTTCTTTTTCAATTCCCTCTACCAATTTACCTGTTGCCGGATCTACAGGAATCTGACCTGATATGTATAAAACCCCGTTTGCGAGATTAGCTTGTGCATAAGGTCCGATTGCTGCAGGAGCATTAACTGTGTTGATTATTTGTTTCATATGTGGATATTTATTTTTTTCTGAGGTCATATGCAATCACCTCTACTCTATTCATCTTTTAAAAGATTTCGTTAGCAGTGATTTCATTAAATTTATTTCGGGTGCAAATATAAATTTATATTTTCAAATGTCAACCAATCTTAGAAAGGTGCATTAGGCTGGGTAAAACTTCTGTCTTTATACTTCAGTGCATCACTTAAAATATTAGCTTTTATCCCTATAAAAAAGTCATATACCTTGTATTGTCCAAAAGGTACCCAGTTAAAATTAATAGTAAAACTTCGCTGATCTCTTGAAAAACCAATTCTCGTATATGCCAATTGTTTAGTTACCATATCATAATGGGTACTCCCATTGATATTCCAGTACGGAGTAAGTTTAATACTTCCGTCTAATCCCAAAGATGCAATTTTATTACCAAAACGTGATAAACTTTTTGAATAAGCATAATTCGCATTAACATTTAATGTCCATGCCTGATCAAAATGAGCATAATTATCATCATCAAAATAATAATTTTCATTTCTGATCTCTCCTTTAGACTGATATTTTTTTCCGTAATCTGTTTTTTCTCCAAAAATTTCACTGCTTAAAGGATACGATAGCTGGATATTGAATCCCTGTACACTAAAACCTCCAAACTGCTCAGTTCTGATACCAGTATCAGATCCGGGAACAAAAAGAATTTTATATGGATCAAGTGATAAGCTCGTATTTACGCTCAGCTTATTCTCGAAGAATGACGATTGACCATTAATGGTAAAGATTGACCATGGATGACTTGGAGCTGCAAAATTATAGCTTCCATTAAGACTTAAAGATTCAAATATCTTAATTTTTTTAACTCCTGTAGAATCCTTCTTGGATTTTACTTTCATTTCAATATTGTTTCCAATATTAAATCCTAAAGACCCTTGCATTCCGCTTGGAGGTGAACCAACAATTCCTTTTTCAAAAATAGAGTAAGGTGTTAAAGCTCCATTGGCATCATAATAGTTTCTATAATAGCCAAAGTTAGAACCTCCAAAGTCTGGTGAATATGTAAATGAAAGACTTGGCATCATCATATGCCTGATCGCTTCTACGGTAGATCCTTTTTTGAAATTAAGCATTCCATAAAGCGTAGTCTGCAAGCTAGCAGTACTTGAAAACGTCGAATATCCTGCTACCTTTTTATTTACCTGATCTACAATTTTATTGGGGTTATTGCTCAAAGGGTCGTAAAATCGAGTCAGAGTTTTTGTAGTTAGTGCATTATTTATTGTCGTTCCCAAACTGAATGTGAAATATTTAGCAACTGTAGTATTGGTAGCTAGTGCAATATTATTTGTCAAACCTGTTTGAAGCTTATCCCACATGGCTTTTGTAAAAAGCTCTCCTTCGTTGGTATTCACAAAGTTCGTCAAGTTCAACGCCGTATTTACCGTAATATTTTCCAACAAGCCCTGTCTTACTCCCGTTTTCGATTTAAACAGATAAAACTGATTAATGGCAACGTTCATCTGAGGAAGACGAAGATCAGATAACCCCGTAGCAAAATTCTGAGAATAAGACGCCGTTCCTGTGATTGTAGCAGGTAGCTTCAGGAATCTTTTAGTAACAGTTACCGTTGAATTCTGCTGAGTGTTTAATACATTCTGATTAAATATATAATTGTTATTGATCGTATTATTATAGAATCTGTTGCTTACAATATCTACGGAAGCCGAGAAAGTAAGGAACGGATTTGCCTTTGCATCTTGTGTATGCCTCCATGCAATTCTGTAAGTACTGTTTTTAGAGTAGTCGTCCAGTCCTTTAATTCCCCTTATAGTAGTTCCGATATCTGCGGCAAAATTCCCGGAATAACGATACTTTTTAACATAATTCATTTCAGGTCTTAAGTTCCAGCTTCCTTTAGTATAAATATCTGCAAGTACCTTCACATCAAAGTGTTCTCCTATCGGCTGATAGTATCCTATTCCATTTAGAAAGAATCCTACATCTTGTCTTTCCCCGAAGCTGGGGATCAGAATACCTGCTGATCTTTTACTTGAAAAAGGAAGAATGGCAAACGGCATAATAAGAGGTGTTGGCACCTGCTCAATATACATTTGAATAGGTCCGGTAATGATCTGAGATTTTTCTTTAGTCTTTACCAATTTGATATTGGAAGCTAGCATATGGTAATCTGCAAGGGTGTCCTTTTTCTTAAGAAAATACTCATCTGTTGTATACAGGGCATTTCTCATCGCGAAAACGGAGTCGCTATATTTCTTCGTTTTGCTGGCAATAATTACCCCTTCACTTTCCTCAGTTCTGGCATTATAGGCAATAGCCTGTCTTGTTTTATAATTATAATTAAACTGATCGGTTTCATATTTTTTACCGGCCTGCGTCGTCACCACCGGTTCAATAAATTTTTTACCCAAGGAGTCTTGCTTTCCCCGTGCATAAATTAAATTTTTCTGCTCGTCAATGGAAATATAATCTGCATCAATCTGCATATCCTGATACTTCACCTGAGCCTTTTGGTTCAGATAGATCATTTTTTTCGGGAAATCTCTACGGATATTATCTGCCTTTGTTTGAAGAATATCATCTAATGCCTCTTTCTTTGCAACAATGGTATCCTTTTTGGAAATAGTATCATTAATTACCGCATCTTTAGGCAATTTTTCAGGAGTTTTCTGTGCTAAAAAATTGTTAAAAATTAGGATAATTAAAATTTGTAATATATTTTTGAGGACGGTTTTGGCCAATTTTATTATATATAATTAAGGCTCAAAATTAATATAATTTTTAAAACTGTAAGATGTACAAACAAAAATTTAAAATAATTTTATCATTTCTTCTCATCCTTTTGGGTAATTTTATTCTTTCACAAAAAAAATTTACTATCGTTTTAGATGCTGGACATGGGGGAAGTGATTCAGGAGCCAAGAGGACTTATAGTGATATTGGTCTTCTCGCAGAAAAAGACGTAACCCTCTCGGTTGTGTTAAAATTAGGAAGAATGCTCGAAAAAAATAAAGACTATAAAGTAATTTATACCCGAAAATTTGACGAATACCCATCTCTTTCAGATAGAACCAATCTTGCCAACAGGAGCAAAGCGGATCTTTTTGTTTCTGTACACTGTAATTCTGCACAAAGATCTACAGCCTACGGAACTGAGACCTATGTGCAGGGACCTGATCAGAATAACACCAATCTTGAGGTTGCAAAAAGGGAAAATGATGTAATTTTTCTGGACGAAAAAGATAGACAAACTTTTGGTTCTTACGATGCCAACTCACCGGAATCTCTGATCGCCTTAAAATTGCAGCAAAGCAAATACCTGGAATCAAGTCTTTTATTAGGAGGCTTGGTAGAAGACAATTTTGTGAATAAAGACAAAAGATTCTCTAGAGGGGTTTTCCAAAAAAACTTACACGTTCTTCGTATGAATGCTATGCCCTCGGTTCTTATCGAAACCGGATTCATCAACCATGCAGAGGAAAGTCATTATCTGGCTTCTGACAGAGGACAGGGTGAAATTGCGGAAAGTATCTATCAGGCTATTATCGACTATAAGAAAGCGATCGACCGAAGATCTGGAGGGGCATCCATAATAGCTAAAAAACCTGAACCTGAAAAACCAACAGAAGTTGCCTTAAAGAATGATTTCAGAATTCTCTTAATGAGCTCTCCTACTAAATACAATGATGGAGATCCTGCTTTAAAAGGATTGAATTATATCCTACCAATCAAAGAAAACGGACTGTACAAATACTACTACGGAGTTGCGAATATGGCATCTGTAAGAGACATCAATCTTCGAACGGCTAAAGATGCAGGATTCAAAAATGCATTCGCCGTAGGATTCATGCCTAATCAAAAATTAAGTACCGGATATTATACCATAGAGTTGTATACCGGTGATAAATTGAATGGTAATTCTTTCATCCTTCAAACCCTGAAAGATGTAGATAGGAACAAAGAAAATGGAGTTTTCTATTATACTCATGGAAAAGTATACACTTTGGAAGATGCTGTAAAACTTCAGAAAAGCATTGAAGCTAAAGGCATTAAGAATACCACCATCCAAAAAGTTTACAGATAGTATAAAAAATAATTTTGAAGTTAAGAAGTTAATTATTACTTTTGCGACCTCAAAATTTGGCCTATTCGTCTAGTGGTTAGGACTCAAGATTTTCATTCTTGCAACAGGGGTTCGATTCCCCTATAGGCTACCAAATTTGATATCATGCCGGATTTAAAAATTCAAGAAGCGACATTGCTTTTTAAGAAGATCCACTCTAACCCAAAAGGTTACGACTTAAAGGTCAATGAAGATGGGATAACAGGCAGAGATGATAAAATAAGTTTCAGGCTTTACAGGTACGGAGAAAGGGTAGCCTTTGAAGTAACCATAGATGAACTTACCTTCACCAATACCACTGGAGAATGGAACAATGCAATGATAATGTTGGGAAATATTATCAAGAAAATAGATAAAGAACAAGAAAATTTAAAAATAGAACAAGCAATAGACAAACTAAGAAAATATTTATCTGAAGAAAATTGATTTTTTTTGAAAATAAATTTGGCAGATAAAAAAAAAGTTTTTACTTTTGCACTCACATTTGAACGATATGGCAAATCATAAATCAGCACTAAAAAGAATTAGACAAAACGAAGTTAGAAAAGTTCGTAACAGATACTACCACAAGACTGCTAGAACAGCAATGAAGGTATTGAGAAATGAAGAAGATAAAGCTGTAGCTGCAGAGCAATTGCCAAAGGTTATCTCTTTGTTGGATAGATTAGCTAAGAAAAACATCATCCACAAAAACAAAGCGGCTAACTTAAAAAGCAAATTAACTAAGCACGTTAATAAATTAGCGTAAGGGATATAGTTGGCCCGTTCGTCTATCGGTTAGGACCTCAGATTTTCATTCTGGTAAGAGGGGTTCGATTCCCCTACGGGCTACTAATAAGAGTTGTAAACTTATAAAAACAAAAATCTAACACATTAAGAAATTAATGTAATGGTAGATGGCCCGTTCGTCTATCGGTTAGGACCTCAGATTTTCATTCTGGTAAGAGGGGTTCGATTCCCCTACGGGCTACTTGACAGGAGTTATAAAGATTTTCTTTATGGCTCCTTTCTTTTTTTCTTCTTAATTGTCTGTTAATCAAAAAAATATAATCAGCTACAATATTCCTTTTTGTCGTTCGATATGTCGTTCCATCAAATTCAAGTTTTTGGGGATATATCGAACGAATAATTTTACGTTTCACCTCTGTATCTCCTTGGTGATAGAGCATTGAGATGTTTGTTATGGCATCTAAGTGTAGAATCCTTCAAAATTGACCATCTCAATCCTGTGAAAATGATCAGTTGATTCCTGAGCAAATTGACCATGGTATTCCTGAGCAAATTGACCACCAAAAAAAAGTCAGAAAACGTGTCTTGAATAACTTAGCCAAAAAATACCAAATGGCTAACAAAAGAATAGACATGTTGAACATTAAACAATTATTACGATTATACACCCAGGGGGTAAGTAAATTGCGGATAAGCAAACAACTGGGTATCTCACGCAATACTGCTAAAAAGTATATCAGCCTGTTCCATGAACACCAGCTTACATATGACGAGCTGATAGAGCTGAGTGATGAAGATTTAGATGATTTATTCGAGACTCCGCCAACCGATATAAGGGATAAGGCCAATATTAAAAAACAACTTGAATCGTTGTTTCCTTACATATCCAAAGAACTAAAACGTGTTGGGGTCACCCGTTATCTGCTATGGGAAGAATACATAGATAAATACCCTTCAGGCTACCAATATTCCCGCTTTTGCCATCATTACCGGGAATGGTGTAAAAAGGTGAACCCTTCCATGCATATTGAACATAAGGCTGGGGATAAACTTTTTGTGGATTATACAGGAAAAAAACTTCACATTATTAATAAAGAAACAGGAGAACAACAGGAAGTTGAGGTCTTCGTATCCATACTTGGAGCCAGTGGCATGACCTTCGTAGAAGCTACAAGAACCCAGGGGAAAGAAGATTTTCTTGGAAGTCTTACCAAAACCCTGCATTATTATGGAGGAGTTCCCGCAGCTATTGTTACCGATAACCTGCGTACAGCCGTAAAAAAGAGCCATAAGTACGAACCTGTCATCACTGATTCTCTTCTGGATTTTGCTTCCCACTATAGCACTACAATACTTCCTACGCGTACCTATCATCCCAAGGATAAGGCTTTGGTTGAAAATGCGGTACGCATTGTGTATACCCGCATTTTTGCTCCATTGCGTAAAGATCACTTCTTTAGCCTGGAAGCATTGAACAAAGCTATAGAAAACCTGCTGGAAGGATATAATGAAGCTCCCATGAAAAGAAAGAAGTATTCCAGGGCTGATGTTTTCCGTGAGGTTGAAAGACATGCATTATCCCCACTACCAGCTATGATGTACCAGCTCAAGCATTCTGCACGTGCTACCGTTCATAAGACCAGCCATGTATATTTAAGTAAAGACCAGCATTATTACAGTGTTCCGTTCAGCTATATTGGTAAAAAAGTAAACATTATTTTTAGTAAAAATACAGTCGAGATTTACTATGACCAGCGCAGAATAGCATTCCATAACAGAATCCTGGCTAAATATCAGTATACGACTGTAAAAGAACATATGCCTTCATCTTATCAGTTTATGACTGAATGGAATCCCTCCCGGTTTATCTCTTGGGGAAGGTCTGTCGGGGAATATTGTGAGCAGTACATCATCAAAATCCTGGAAAAGAAACAGCATCCTGAGCAGTCCTATAAAACCTGCCTGGGAATCCTTTCATTATCAAAAAAGATCGGCAACATAAGACTTGACAATGCCTGTAAAAGAGCGTTGGGATATGAAAAATACAGCCTTGCCATGATTAAAAGTATTCTGGAAAGAGGGCTGGATAATCTAACCGATGACGATGCATTTTTTGAAGAAAAGAAACTGCCTAAACACAAAAACATAAGGGGCGGAAAATACTATCAGTAACATCTACAATCATTAACAATTAAATCATTAATACAAAACCTATGAATCAGGCAACATTAGAAAAAATGAAACATTTAAAGCTCCACGGGATGCACAGGGCGTTTTCCACAACAATGGAAACAGGAAGTATCTCCTATACCAATGATGAACTTATAGCCTACTTGATTGAATCCGAGTATGACGACAGGGAAAGCAGAAAGGTAGAAAGATTGATTACCACAGCTAAGTTCAGATACAGGACATTTATGGAAGAGATTACGGCCTCTTCTTCCAGAAATATTGATAAGAATACTATTGGAAGATTATCTTCCTGCGATTTTATATCACAGAAACAGAATATTCTTATTACAGGCAGTACAGGAGTTGGAAAAAGTTTTATCGCAACTGCCATTGGATACAAAGCCTGTACAATGGGATATAAAGTCATGTACTTCAGCATCAACAAACTCTTCTCAAAGCTTAAGATGGCTAAGGCAGACGGATCTTACCTTAAAGAGATAGACCGAATAGAAAAGCAGGATCTTATTATCCTTGATGATTTTGGATTACAATCCCTGGATAATCTTAAACGTCAGGATTTTATGGAGATTATAGAAGACAGACACGGAAAACGTTCCACTATTATTGCTTCGCAACTGCCTGTAAGTGCCTGGCATGAAGTCATTGCGGAACAAACAATAGCCGATGCAATACTTGACAGAATGGTTCACAACTCCCTGAGAATAGACCTTAAAGGAGAATCGATGAGAAGAAAAAAAGCTGATCAGAAAATCAGCTCAGAGTAAAGATTTATTTTATATTTTTAAACCATCTTTTAGACACCTTTTTTGACTTCATTCTTAGTGGTCAATTTAATCAGGAATTAGGTGGTCAATATCACTGGAATTTACAGTACTGTCGTTCTTTTGCACCAAATTAAGTACAATATCATTAAAATTATATAGTATCGCTGTATCAGGACTGTAATGATCTTTGCGTCGGTATTGGGTATTACTAAACCGAAGGCTATCGGCTTCAAGCGACGCTTGTACTGCTACGCTATCCGTCCCTTCCTCTGTCCAGGTACCTGTTAAGATACCATTATTATCTGCAAGGTGGAGGTTGAGTGATTTACTATCAACAATGTTCTGACCACTCCAGTCGTATTGCAAGAGATAACCATTGTAATCACCCGTAATAATGGATTGACCAGGTAACTTGTGTTCTATTCTTACATAGTGATCAAGTATGGCATTTGCTGGTAAGGCAGCATTTTGGATTTGGGCAGCAAGGGCTTTGGCAGCAACATTGCTATTTTCACCCACTTGCATCTTTAGCTCCTCTATCGCTTGTTTATAACCCATGTCGGCAGCTTTTTGGAGCCAATATTTTGCACTGTCTTCATTAGCCGGTATTCCGTAGCCGTTTCTGTAAATAAGCCCAAGAAAGTACATACTATTATCTCTACCTGCAAGAGCACCTTGTTTAAAAAGGCCAGCTGCCTTGACATAATCCTGCTGGCAACTAAGACCTTTAAAGTGCATATAAGCTAGCGAGTAAACGCCTTGGGGATAATTTAGTTGTGCAGCTTGGCTAAAATAATCGTAGGCTTTTGCGAAGTCAATGTTTTTACCGTCGGTTCCATTTTTATAACTAAGTCCCTGTTTATATAATACATCAGCGGAACTATCTTGTTGGGCGCTAAGATTAGGCACGCCCGATAGGGCTAATAAAATAGCCAGTAAAGCAGTGAGATAATGTTGATTCATGTAAAATTATTTATCGATAAAAACAGTTTTTGGGTAATGAAATGATTTCCATGCTCGCTTACCTGTCGTTAACATTTGGTCTCGTCTACATCAGTCTTTTAGTCACTTTCTTAATGGTAAGATGCAATGTTAGATAATATTCCATAATTTCTTAAATTATTTTTTAATATTTATGATTTCTTAATCATCACAAAGCTAAAATCAATAATTTTGAGTGTATTTGCTTTAAACGCAAAGTTTTTGCCTTAAAGGAAAAATTTTTGCATTTAATGAAACTTTATGAACTAATAGTTAATAATGACCATTATGACCCAAATCGGCCAAAATATTAAAGTAATCCGGGAGCTCAAGAACCTCACACAGGAATATGTTGCTGAACGGCTGGATATGCCCGTAGGAAATTATTCCAAAATTGAGAATGGGAAGACAGATATTACGCTCTCTAAACTAGAAAAGATTGCTGAAGTGCTACAAGTAGATTACCAACAGATATTAAGCCTTAACCCAACTCAATTTTTTAATAATTGTATTACAAATGGTTATAATGGTATCAATAATCATAATATGTATGCTAGCGTAAAAGATAAGGAAATTGAAGCCAAGAATGAGCAGATTAAAAGTCTGACTTTGCTTTTGGAAAAGGCACTTAAAAGCTAGAGCTGTTGGAAGACGTAAATGCATTAAACTCTACTTTGACTTATCAGCTTGTATGAAAACCGGCTTACATCTTTAATTAATTATAACACTAAAGTGATTTTTAGTTATCAAAACATGATAACAATTTATTTTTCAACTAGTTAATCTAGTTAACAACTCTAAATCTTTTAAAAAATCGTTCGAGTTTGCTCCTGTTAAGACTACGGAAGCTTAAAATCAGAGCTTACTAAAACTGCAAACTTGGTTTGCAGTTTTTTTATTTTAATATACCTCTCCTTTTCTATATGTGTCTTATTCTTAAAGAGATTATTTTTCTTATATAATTGCTTTTATCTTTTTCAAACAATAAGAATCACATTTATTCCTGAAATATTTACAAAAAAATAATACCTTTGCAATCATCAGATGATAAGATGTATATGGCACAAATACAAAAAAAAACATTAGCTGAAGAAGTTGCAGAAAGGCTTACGGAAGGAATACTTAATGGTCAATATGAGATTGGTGAAAAGCTCCCGACAGAGCCTGAGCTGATGAAGATCTATGGGGTGGGCCGCTCCAGTATCCGTGAAGCGATTAAAATATTATCGATTAAACGAATTTTGAGTGTACAACAGGGTGTCGGAACTTTTGTTGTATCTCATAATGTTCAGGAATCTCTGGAAGCCCAGATGAACAAAGCAGAAATAGAGGAAGTGATTGAAGTACGATCGCTCCTGGAATCAAAAATAGCTGCCAGAGCAGCTTTACACCATACAAAAGCTGAACTGAAAACAATCAAAACTTATCTGGACCTGAGAGGCCAATATGCTGAAGAAAATTTAGCCCTAGAGTGCTATCAGGCAGATATTAATTTTCATGTATCTATTGCTGAAGCATGTGGCAATAAGCTTTTGAAAGAAATTTATAAAATAGCGAGCGGGCAGGTCCTGGGGGTTTTTGAAAGCAGTCATAAGAATAGCACGGATACTTTTAAAGCTTCACAGAAAATACATGCAGAACTTTATGATTATATAAAAAGCAGAGATGCAGAGAGTGCAGCTGCTACCGCATTAAAGATTGTTCAAAGACAGTTTTACATATAATAAAAATAAACGCATCATAAAATTCATCAGATGATACGATGAATCACAAACTCTTATACTATGGAAAATATACAGACTAAAACAATTGACACGACTAAAATTGTTTATCCTATCCTGTTCATGATCAGCTTTTCCCATTTTCTGAATGACCTGATCCAATCTACAATTCCTTCACTCTATCCTATCTTAAAAGGAGAATTTAAATTATCATTTGCTCAGATCGGAATGATTACCTTGGTATTTCAGCTTACCGCTTCGATCTTACAGCCATTTGTAGGTATTTATACCGACAAGAAACCTAACCCCAGGTCACTTGCTGTAGGAATGACTTTATCCATGGCTGGCTTACTGCTTCTCGCAGCAGCGCATCAATACTATGTAATTCTTATGGCAGTGGCATTAATCGGAATGGGTTCTTCTATATTCCACCCTGAAGCTTCAAGGGTTGCACAGCTCGCCTCAGGAGGGCAAAAGGGATTAGCTCAATCTATTTTCCAGGTGGGTGGTAATTCCGGAAGCGCCATCGGGCCTTTACTGGTAGCACTCATTGTACTTCCTTTAGGACAAGGATATGTTGGATTGTTTGCAATAGCTGCCTTTATCGGAATTATTCTGTTATGGAGAATTGGGAACTGGTATGCAGAAAGGCTATCCATCAGGAAGGCAGCAAAGCATAAGGACATCGTGGTGAATATACAGCTTTCCCGAAAAAAGGTATTATTTTCCATCACCATTCTCCTGGCTTTAGTATTTTCTAAATACATTTATTTAGCATCGATGACGAATTATTTCACATTCTTTCTGATTGATAAATTCCACATTTCCGTAAAAGATTCACAGCTGTATTTATTTATGTTTCTTGCTGCTGTTGCCATAGGAACTATTCTAGGAGGAAAATTAGGTGACAAATACGGAAGAAAAAAAATCATCTGGATTTCTATTTTAGGAGCTGCACCGTTTACCCTATGTCTCCCTTATCTTTCACTGGTCTGGACCATTATATTTGCCGTTTTGATCGGGCTGATTATTGCTTCTGCATTTTCTGCCATATTAGTATACGCAACAGATCTTATGCCTGATAAAATCGGTCTAGTAGCCGGATTATTTTTCGGCTTTATGTTTGGAATGGGAGGAATTGGTTCCGCAGTATTAGGAGCATTAGCCGATGATACCAGTATAGAATTTGTATTCAGAATTTGTGCTTTTTTACCTTTGATAGGAATCATTACTGCATTCTTACCGAATATCAAAGCAAATAAGAAGGCGTAACTATTTTATTAATCTTATTGTTATATATCCTTTGCTATTATGGAATAGCAAAGGATTTTATTTTACCGTTGATTAGCAAATCAAAAAATATCAAAAGTTTTTACTTTATTCAGATATTTTTTGATTTGCTATAAATGATAAAATTTTTTATTTGAAAGCCTTAAAATTAAAATCATATTATCAAAATCACTTAAAAAACTGATATTAAATTAATTGGAAAAAACATTTTCTATTATTTCTTGTTTATTTAGATTAAATAAAAATAATATATTTTTGCTTCACAAAAAACACATAACATATGAGGAAGACTATATTTCCGCTTATCTTACTAAGTTTCTCATCGTATAGTAATGCACAAGATTCCATTCAGGCATCGGGTCAAATTCACCATTTGGAAGAAGTTATTGTATCACCTGACGCTACAGTAGGAAGTAAATTCAAAGCAAAGAATATAGCGGGATCCACCTACTATATTTCACCTAAAGAACTGAAACAATTTAATTACGGAGATATCAACAGAATTCTTCAATCTGTACCTGGCGTTACGGTAGTTGATGAAGAAGGCTTCGGACATCGTCCTAATATAGGACTGAGGGGAACAAGTCCTACCAATACGGCAAAAATCACTCTGATGGAAGACGGCGTATTAATTGCTCCAGCACCCTATACTGCTCCTGCAGCCTATTATTTCCCAACGGTAAATAGAATTCAAGCTTTTGAAATATTAAAGGGCAGCAGC
Organism: Chryseobacterium piperi; assembly: GCF_002285635.2. Lineage (NCBI taxonomy): Bacteria > Pseudomonadati > Bacteroidota > Flavobacteriia > Flavobacteriales > Weeksellaceae > Chryseobacterium > Chryseobacterium piperi. The sequence goes on from NZ_CP023049.2 coordinate 2,810,892, forward strand.
CAGATCCAGTATGGCCCATTTACTACAGGTGGTGCCATCAATATGATTTCAACACAAATTCCTGATGATTTTAAAGGAAGAATACGACTGAATTATGGAAGCTTCAATACCAGAAATGCCTATATGAATGTTGGAGATTCCGGTGAAAACTTTGGATATGTGGTAGAATATAATAACCGCGCTTCTGATGGGTTTAAAAGAATTGATCATAGTTCTAAAAAAACAGGTTTTGAAGGAAGTGATTATATGGCAAAATTCAGAATCAATACGAATGCTAATGCCAAAGTATACCAATCTCTTACATTAAAAGCACAATATTCAAAGGAAAATGCCGACGAAACCTATCTGGGACTGACGGATACTGATTTTAAAAATAATTACAGAAGAAGGTATCTTGCATCAGAAGCGGATAATATCGGCACGGAACATTTTCAGCTCATGTTGACTCATTTCATTAAACCCGCTCAAAATATTACGATAACCACCAAAGCTTACAATAATAATTTCAGACGAAACTGGTACAAACTCAATGATGTCCGATATGAAGGAAAAAACTATTCTCTAAAAGAAATTCTGAATGATCCGCTTAAAAATAGTGCTGCCTATGAATTACTAACCGGCGACATGGATGGCAGTGACAACTCTCTTCGTTATAGAGCTAATAACAGAAAGTATAATGCAAAGGGAATTCAGACCGTAGCTAATATTAAGTTTAACGGACAGAATACCACCCACGATCTGGATGTTGGGATTCGCTATCATAAAGACTCCGAGGATCGTTTTCAATGGAATGACGGATATGCTATCAGAAATAATAATTTATACAAAACGTCCAGCGGTGCTCCCGGTTCACAAGATAACAGAGTTGCTGAAACCAATGCTTTTGCAGCACATGTTTTATATAATTTCGGGTATAAAAATCTTAGGATAACTCCGGGGATACGCTATGAAAATATCAATATAAAAAATACCAACTATGGAACCAGTGATCTTGGAAGAAATGGTAGTGATGCCTTAAGGTTATCTGAAAATAAAGTTGATGTATTCATCCCTGGTATCAGTGCATTATATGCTTTCTCAAAAGATTTATCTGTTTTCTCAAGCTTACATAAAGGTTTTTCTCCTCCTGGAACTTCTCCGGGCCAGAAAGCTGAAGAGAGTTTAAATTTTGAGGTGGGAACAAGAGGTTCCATCAAAGGATTATCCGGGGAAGTCATTTATTTTAATAACAATTACAGGAATATGCTGGGGTCCGATGCCAATGCTGCCGGAGGTACCGGGCAAGGGGATTTATTTAATGCAGGCAAGGCCTCAGTTTCCGGGCTAGAAGTATTATTATCTTATAACCCATTGTTCGAAAACAGCACAACTAAACTTCCTATATCTTTTAGCTATACTTATACTTCTACCGAACTAAAAAGTAATTTTAGTAGCCGTGTAGAAGCATGGGGTAATGTAAGCGTGGGAGATGAGATTCCCTATATCCCAAAAAATCAATGGGCAATGAGTGTAGGTTTGGAGCATAAGAGATTGAGCATTTATGTGAACTCAAGATATAACGGCCAGTTCAGAACACAAGCCGGACAGGGAGCGATCCCGGAGCAGGATTTGGTTAAGAGATTCTTTGTAATGGATTTTGCCACAAATTATCAAATAAGCAGACGTTTCACCCTAAGCTGTAATCTACTCAACGTGTTGAATAATAAGTATGCTGTATCCCGCGTTCCTTCAGGACTGCGTCCGGGATTACCTTTTGCAGCCAATGCCGGTGCTTCGTTTGACTTTTAAATACGGAACTTCACCAGTTCAATTTTTCTAAAGCCCTTTTTTAACATTGTAAATAAATCCAAGATTGTCTATTCTCAGTCAATACATATTATTTCGATGAAGGTTTAATTGGTTTTTTCAATTGTATTTATGTTGATAATTGAATCGATGAATCAACATTCTCAATTGGTTCACATAAAATTCAAATTCAAATATAACTCCCCTATTTTTTATTATTTTAATAAGTCCCATAAAAGTCTATTTTTTCATGATGAATAGGGTATTATTTTAAATATATCTTTTATTCATCGATATTTTTCTTTTATTTTAAATAAAATTAACATTAATTAATCACACAAATATGAAATAAATACCATAACATAATCTTTTTATGTGTAAATTTATAAAAACTAAAAACCTAATATTCAATATATGAAAACTAATCTATTAGCGGGCCTTTTGACAAAAACAATAGTCGGGGCTTCTTTAATGTTCATGATGAACACGATGTCTTTTGCACAAATCGTTAAAACGTATGCAAGCAGCCAAACCAACCGAGCTTATGGTATTTGCGTAGCTTGTTTTGTACAAAACCCAGAAAATGCAGTGGGTAGTAACGAAGATGACTATTCCACCCTACTTGTCCCTGTAGGTCTACTAGGAAGAACGGAACAGACTCTGATATTCTCTTTAACAAACATTGCAGCTGATACTAACAAGCTTGTTATTGGTATTGGTACAGACCAATCTATCCTAACTGCCCAATTAATAGGCGGTGTATCTGTAGAGACATTCCTTGGAGATGTTTCTAATAATGATTATACAAGTATCAATAATGACATTCTTAAACTTGGTGGTACAGATGCAAGCAGAGGAGCTCTTGAGCTTACTATGAATAAACCTTATGACCGCGTTAAAATAAGCCTTAATTCCGGTCTGCTTAACCTTAACGGAGGATTCCGTATTTATTACGCATACCAATACAAAGATCCATTCATTTCTTTCATGGCTCATAACGAAGACGGACAGATTACCCTTAGCGGAAACATTCCTGTAGAAGGATCGGAAGTTACCTTAGTGAATACTTCAGGAAAAGAAGTTTATCGTACTAAGCTGAGATCAAAAACGTTTGAAGCGAATCAACCAACAGGAGTTTACATTATGACCCTTCAGACTAAAGAAGGAAAAATTTACTCTAAAAAAATTATGATTAAATAAAAGTCACACATTTCCTAATGGAATCCGGCAGGCTATTAGCCTGCCGGATTTATTTTATAACCTATCCAACATCTGCATTATTTAACATGAACCCGGATTAGGAATACTTGAATGTAATACCTCATCTTGGGTAGGTATTTGTAAAAACCACATCGGGAAGTCTATTGTTTTAACAGATCGCGATCCATCTTTCTTCTGAATTAGTTTACAGACATTCAGTCTGTATTGTGAAAAACAATCCATGTAACGACTGAGTCTCTTTTCCGAAACCCTGGTTGTTTACAATCCTTCAGTATTGACCTATACACTATAAAAAACAAACCCCTTCCGTTATGGAAGAGGCCTGCATCTAATTATTAAAAATGATTGGAGAAATTAATTTTTAATAAACTTCTGTTGATAAACTACTTTATCCGTAACCACTTTTAGAATGTACATTCCTTTAGGAAGCATACTCACATTCAATTGTCCACCGTTTAACTGAGCATTAACCGATTTTCCGGAAATATCATAAATAGTAGTATTCAATACTTTATCCTGAGTTTTAATGTTAAGGATATCAGTAGTTGGGTTTGGATAGATTCCCAGTTCAAGCTTTTTAACCTCAGCAGTTCCTAAAGTAGCCATACTTGCATTTACGATAAGTGATTTTTCTACCAGTTTTCCATTTGAATTGAAACTGATCACTACAGTAGCTGTTCCTGTACCTTGTGGCGTTAAAACCAAAACATCATTCGCATTAATTACTGCTTTAACAATACTAGAATTACTATTAGACTTTACCGATTTAACAATAGCTACTGATAAATTATCCATATCGGAAACTACCGTTTTTAGATCAATAGTAGTGGTATTATTCACTGTAGTCTGCGAAGGAAATGCATTACTTACAACAGGAGCGTTGTTATCCGGGAAAACTGTTATTGCCGGGAACCAATAATAGTCATTTAATGTCTTGGTATTGGTTAATGCTCCTGCGTTACTGAAAGTGTGTATCCAGTTTTTCTGGTAATGAGCACCATATCCGCTCTCTGTTGTGTTTAGAATCAGTTCATCAGTTACAGGGTTCACACGTAATGCAGCTCCGTAAGGAATTTGTTTATATGTGCCATCCTGGCCCGGTAATGTTGCAAAGTTTTCATTAAATGTCTTAGAGGTCGCATCAAATTTTACAATCTTGGTTCCCGAAGCAAATGAACTTATAGAGTTGATCCAATATAAAGCATTCTGCTGAGTACTGTAGGTAAGCCTTCCTGCATACCACGCTCCCCAGTCACCGATATATTTCGTTGTAGGAATCGCGTATTCTGTCGTGGCAAAAGTCGCAGGATCGATATTAACCAATTTCTGCTGCTGAATTGCCCAAATGCTACCGTCTTTCGCCTGTACAATAGAATAGAAAGCCCCTGCAATTGTCTGAACTATCGCATTAGTGTTAGGATTAATAACCAGAATTCCTCCATTCTGTGTTACGGCATATACATGCTGAGAAGTGCGAATCATATTTCCGATCTGTCCTTTTCCATTAGTACCTGCAACCAAGCTTCCCACTTGTAAGTTATCGATATCAAATAAGAAAATTCCGGTAGTAGTTCCTATATATCCTTTATGTTCATTAACCCCAAGAAAGGATCTTCCGTCTCCGCCGCCGATCGCGTTAAATCCGGCAATTTTCTGCATCGTTGTAGCATTAGCTACGACAAGTCTTCCTCCAGGTGTATATTGAGTATCCCCGCCGTCAGCAGCTTGTTTTGAAATAAAATAAAACTTATCCCCATAGATCGTACCATACTGTGTTGTTGCTCCAAAAGCCTGATTATTATTAGCGTTACTATATACACGATAGTTAATCTGTCCATTGTTATTTATAAAATTCACAGAACCATTGGTATGCCCAAACCATTCTTCATTCACCATAAAATAACCGTTGGTAAAACTAGTCGGTGCTGAATAAGCTGATACTGGTGTTAATGTTGTTGAAATAGGATGATCTGCCATTCCCGGAGAAAAATTCCAAACATCCCATGAACCATTTTCCAAAACACGGTTGCTGGCTCCTAAACTCGAATATGCAAAATCAGTATCTGTAGGGTTCTTTACCCAATAAGACCAGTATCCGGTTGTCCAGCCTGATTGCCAGTGGTCACTAGCAGCATCCGCAGCTGTGTAGCTGTCAAAATCATAGGCTGTCGTATTGATAATACCATTCACAGGATACAAAGGATAGGTAGCATTTGCATTTTTATAAAGAGCATTTGTACCCTGACCGTTCAGGTCAAAGCCAAGCCCTCCGACAGCAGTTCCGAACGAAGTTCCCTGGTAAAGCAAGGAAAAAAAACGGTGATCTGCCTGCGCAATAGCTTTCAGCATATCTTCTCCGGTAGCAGTTCCGTTCCACCTGAATCCCCAAACCAGGGCATCGGGGGTTTTGCTATCATTCCACTGTACCACAAAAGCTGCTTTATTAGTTCCTGTTCCTACCCAATACTGGATAGCAGAAAAATCAGTCACTGCTGCTGTTGTAGTTTTAAGTTGGTTTTTTAATACCGTACCCTGTTTAATATCATTTCGGGGTACTCCCTGAACCGTTATTTGTGCATTGGTGAAAAATGCAAAAAATAAGAGAAGGGTTAAAAGATAGATCTTTTTCATTTCTAAATAATTTAATACGTTTATTGTTGAATTTTATTTTAAGTACAGATCGTAAGCTCCGGCGACTTCCGTAGAAACCTCACCTAGCCAGCCGGCTTCCTGATTAATCCCCGTGTAAACTTTTATAAAATCTACTCCCGGAAGTTTTACATAATTTCCACTCCTGTCAACCGCCCAAGAAATATCAATATTGGAAGCATCATCATTGTTAGGCGCATTATCAGCATATCCGAAATCGTAGGACTTTCCTATCCAGTAAGATCCAGTTCCACTCTGGTCAATGAAATTATTTTGAATTTTTGTTCCCGTAAAAGCATAAGAAGTATCCGGTATCCATAAAGGAAAGAAACTATGATCATGAAAAGCATTTTTTGTTTTAAATCCTGTATTTCCAAGATTATCCTGCCATTTGATATATTCAATATCTGCCTGCCAAGGATCAGCTCCCGGAACAGGAATTTTATTTTTATTAGGCTTGAAATAAGTAATCGTATAGTTTTTAACAGTCGTGTTTTTAAAATACTCGCTCCCAGCGATTTCATACCATTCATTATCGTCCGGTTTTCCATTTTTATTCCGGTCATAAGCCACCATAATAATTCCCGGCTCACAAGATCCTGATCGGGGCTCATTGGCATTATTTCCCCAAAATGCATTTCCAAGGATTTTAAAATCTCTTCCATTCATATTAGGAATCGTATGATCAAAACCAAAAACCACATAGCCTCCAAAACCACCTAAGCTTATCATTGTAGGATTTGAGCCAATCAAAGATTCTCTTGCTTTTTGTAGCATATTGGCTGCTGTATTACCAGCTTCATATTCCGGAATTTCATTGGTAAACTGTCCTACGGCCGGCCGAAAATCCAATACCGTGGATATGTATTTACTGTAAGATCCGGCTTCTTTATCGACTATAATTTTAGATTGGTATGTTTTCACCTTTCCATTTTGGTCAATCTTTAAAGTCAGGGGATAGGTTTTAGCATAAGGACTGATAAAGTCCAGTTCCGAACTTTCAGAGATAATAGAGTCATTAACACTCCAGGTCATTTTCCCGGAACTATTCGCTGCAATATTTAATACTTTAAAGCGACTGATGGTATATGACTCTTCCAGCCCTTTAAATGGGACTTCTTCATCTCTGTCGCTTTTACATCCTGTTATTCCTATCAGAAGAAAAAGAACAAGTACAGCTTGTGAAATTTTTAAATTACTTCTTTCCATATCATGAATTCAATTATTTATATAAAAAAGCAAAATGAGCCGGGATATTCCCGCCCTCAGTTTTCCACTTAAAGCGTCCATTTTTATTGAAACAATAGACGTAGCCTGTGGATACATAATTCCGGGCATCAGTAAGGTAAATGTCTTCCGTTATAGGATTTACAGCAATACCATAAGGAGCCTTAATAGCATCTACATATTCCTGGTCAATAATTTTATTGGAAATAACCTGTTCGGTTTTTACATCAATAATCCCGAAAGTCTTGGTGTAAGAATGGGTGTTATAATTAAACTCATTTCCATAATAGTACAGCTTGTCATTAACAATGGTCATTTCACTCACTGCCACATGAAAATCTTTTTTCACGGTTCCCGTAGCAGCATCCACCAAATACAAGCTTGACGGAACATTGTAGTAATCTCCTCTGGAGCTGACATACAAGTCTCCATAATTATCCTTTTTAAGACGGTGGAGATTGATCGCTACATTGATTTTCTTCGTCTCCGTAAAGTTGGTAAGATCTATTACAGAAACAGTCTTATCATAGTTCGGAACCATATATCCCCCGGAATTGGCAACAAATAATTGGTTTCCTACGATCTCCATTTCTTCGGGCTGATACCCTACAGTAACCTCTCTTTGTATGGAAAGTGATGTAGTATCGATTTCTACGACTTTCCCTTTAGGTGCATTGGGATTAATATCAACAGGACCGGCATAACTGCTTGCATAAGCCTTTCCCCCTTTGAATTTAATATACCTGCAATTCTGTAACTGAATCGTTTTAATACGTTTAGCTGTTTTAGCGTCCAATACTTCGATTTTATTGGATACATTCACAACTACATACAGCTTGCTTCCATAGATTTGCAGATCATTGCCGACATCTCCCAGCTCCTTTACCACATTCGGGTTTATCTCAGCATAGATATTTCTCCGGTAGCTTCCCGTGGTATAATCAAAAAAGTCCAGGGTGCATTTATTGCTTCCCATATTCCCTTCATTCAGAATATAAAAGCCTTTAATGGCAGTATTTTCCGGCAGTGCAATACCGGTTTCCGTTTCTTCTTTCGGGACGTACTCATCTGTTCTGCATGAAAACAGAAAAAATAAGACAAAAGCAAGAAGGTAAAAGTTTATTTTTTTCATAATGTATAGCTTACAATAAGTTTAAAATTTCTTCCAGGCATAGGATAGTTTCTTACCACATCATAGTGTTGATTCAGAGTATTATTGACTTCCAGGCTTGCTTTCAGCTGATGTGATCGCCAATAAAATGTTCTCTGAACGGATAGATCATGAGTATACCAGGGCCTAACAGCATTGTATTCAATATTGTTTTGTTGAGCATCATATCGTTTCCCGGTATACATGAAACTATAATTAAAACTCCAATCCTTATAATCCGCCATCATCGTAAAGGTTCCTGAATGCCATGGTACATAAGGGATCTGATCCCCGTAATAAGATTCCCCCTTTTCTGTAAAATCCCGCGCACTCTGGTATGTATAACTTACCAAAGGCTTTAATTGCACCTGCCCTAGCTGCAGTTGTGCCTGTACGTTGACATCAGCACCTATAATCTGTACATCCCCCAGGTTCGTCATCATCCATCTGAAAAGATTGGTAGTGGGTACGGCGATAATCTTATTTTCAACCTTGTTATAGTAACCGTCTACTTTTACATAAATATTTTTTAAAACAGGTTGGTTAAAAGATTTCTGATAAGTAAAACCCAAATCATATTGGTTGGTAAATTCCGGTTTAAGAAAAACATTTCCAATCATTGTATAATACAAATCATTAAAGGTTGGCATCCTGAAGATCCTTTTATAAAAAGCCCTTATCATAAAATCTTTGGAAGCCAATGGCTGGTAGCTTAAAAATGCTGAAGGAGTCCATTCTCTTTTATCCGGGGATTTCGAATTACGCTCTACTTTCTCCTGAATAAAGGTTCCTAATACACTTCCTAAAAATTTAAACCGTTTCCATTGGTATGTTGTTGCAAAGGCAACCAACGAAGTATAGCGCGTAGGAAAAGAAAACAGTTTTAAATTCGAATCCAGGTTATTATATTGAAAATCAACATTCGCGCTCACATCCCAATTGGATGTAATGGAATACATATTTGATGATGACAGGTAAACTTCCCTCTGGATGTACTTATTATCTGTCTTTAAAGCTGTTTCTGCTACATTTACCGTGTCCAGATACCTGGTATAGTCATAGGCAAATTTGGCTTTAATCTGTGTTTCCAGCTTTGGAAATATTCTCTTTCTAAAACTGGTCTGCACAAAATAATTCTTATCCAACAGCTTCTGCCCTTTTGGTCCAAAACCATTATTGACGATAGCTGAAGGAATTCCACGATCAGAAATATATCCATATCCCCGGATATTCCAGCTTCCGTTATTCAACAAACCCTGCAAACTGGTTTCAAAACGCTTTGCCGTAATATAAGAATCATATCTTGTGGCCACAGTATCGTTGGCAATGGAACCATCAGGATGTTTTTTCTGATACGTATATTTATATCTCCCATCACTTTGTATAAATTCGGAACTGAAACTGGCAGAGACTTTATTCGAAATTTTTTGCTCCAGGCGAAAAGACGGATTAAAGAGATCTATAGAACTGTTTTTTATCCTGAGAACAAGATTGGTTTTCTTTTTTCCATAAAAGACCGGAGTTTTGGGCTGCAGGTAAATAGAACCCGAAGACCCAAAGTCCTTAGCAGGCTGGAAAATTTCACTTTTCTGACCGTTATACAATGAAATCTCCTCAATATCATCCAATGAAAACTTTCCCAGGTCAATGACTCCATTTTGAGCATTTCCCAACTGGATTCCATCATAAAAAACGCCTACATGCTGGCTTCCCATACTTCGGATATTCACTGTTTTCAATCCACCAATTCCTCCGTAATCTTTGATCTGCACTCCTGAAAAATACCGCAGTGCATCAGCAACAGACTGGCTGTTAAGCCGTTCCAACTGCTCTCCGGAAAGCGTTTGTGCAGGCAGAATTTCTTTAAAATCTTTTTTATAAATATGAACCGGAAGAATAGCTTTTTCCTTTATACTATCTTTTGATTGAGAAAAATACAATTGAGTAACCAGCACAAGAATTGTGATTATTATGTTTCTGGTTGTATTAGTATATTTTGATTCCATTAGCTCCCTGAGAATAATTGTAACGCTAATGGATATAAGAAAGCAGCAACGGTATAGCACAGCAATATACTGTACAAAATCGTTGTTGTCCTAAGCTTTATTCCACGAAAGCGTCAAACTTTAATATTTCCGGCAGGTCTTCTGACTTACTCCATTTTTGAAATCCTTCCCATTAAAAAAACAGTGGATGTATTCTTCAAAAACTTTGGTTTGGAGCTTACAGCAGCGGGTCTGTTCCGGATTTACACCGGATTCCCTTTTAAGAGCCTTTTACAGCTCACCAGATTGCGGCAAAGATAGAAAATTCCCGTAAGAAACAATACTCCATCTAACAAAATGATAATCAACCTGATAAAACAAAACATCCCGTTACAATGTAACAGGATGCTTGCTGATATACCCTTTAAATTCTACAATGGGTAAATTGGATTTACTTTCCTACAAACTTACGGTCACTCAATGTCTTCATAAATAAGATAAGATTAACCTTTTCCTGCTCCGTCAGGGGAATTCTGTTTCCATTGCTCTTAAGGATCGGATCAAGGTTATTGGCATCTAAAACTCCATTATCCAAATAGTCAAGAACAGCTCTCAATGTCGCGAACTGTCCGAAGCTTCCGTAAGGAGCAGTATATTCTACATTTCTTAGAGAAGGAACACGGAAACTCATATAATCTACCGGAAGACCTGTAACCCTGCCGCGCCCAGCTTCATTAGTATCAGGATTCAATGGGAATCCAATATTTCTAAAGCTCTGATCTGTAAATAAAGCAGTACTATGACAGCTGGAACATTTTTGCTGAAAAGTCTGATATCCTTGTGCTTCATTTTCTGTGAAAGAAATCCCTTCATTCCGTTTTACCTGATCATATTTACTATCGGCAGAAATAAGCGTATACTCATATTGAGCAATACTTTTATATATCCTTTCGGGGGTCATCACTTCATCTCCAAATGCTTTTCTGAATAAATCTTTATATGTGGAATCGCCTTTAATTTTACCAATAACTTCCAGAATAGATGACCCCATTTCTTCATGCGTGATAATAGGAACCAATGGTTGTTTTTCAAGCTGGAGTATATTCCCATCCCAGTTATAAAACTTCATAAACAACATGTTTTGGATAGGAGGTGTATTCCGGATTCCTTTTCTCCCCAAAATACCTATTGCTTGTGCATTGGTATCAGCAAAAGCATTAGCCTGAATATGGCAACTGGAGCATGAAACCGTATTATCTGCACTGAGTCTTTTTTCGTTGAATAGCTTCTCTCCCAACTCAACACCATATTTTGTAGGCCTGTTTGAGTTCACCGAATTATTTAGTTCGGGAAAACCTGATGGAATATTCAAAGAGATGTTGGGGTTATCATAAGCAATCGGTTCATAATAGTCATTATTGCATGATATCAACAGTATGACAACCGATAAAATACTTAATATTCTTTTCATTTTAAATGAATTTATTTATACCAACCTGAAAAAGCTTTTTCTTTAGTCCTAAGTTTCAGCTGATGTGGAGATATATTTAGTTTTCTACTTTACTGATCGAAAATATTCCGGTAATATCGCTTGCTCCATTTCCGCCCAGATTATCCACAAATTTGACCATCTGAGCGGCCGTATGAATATTAGGAGTAGCATTTCCATCCATCCCGGTTCCTGTTTTCAGTGTAATCGTATTCGTCTTCCCGCTCAGCAGTTTATCAAAATCTGCTTTAATGATAATTTTAGGAGCTTTATCTCCTACGATTGCATTGGTAGAAAGGCTAAGTGTAATATCTCTATATGCATCGACGCCTTGTGTATAATTACCTTCAGTACCTTTTATGGTGCTTCCTGTATGAATAGACATCTGCTTGTTATCAGTATCAAAGAAGCCTTCGAGTTTTGTAAAGCGATAGCCAGCTCCCCACTCCCACATCATTTGTGTATCATTGGCGCCGGCCTTTGCATAGAATCCTGGAAACCTCACTTGGTCTAAGGTGTTAAGCTCTTTCTTAATTCCTAAACCAAATTTGATGGCCTTATACCCCCCAACAGGTATATCATTGAGAATATAGGCCAGACTTTCCGGTTTTGATTGGTCTATCACTGTTGCCCCTTTATCCAGATCGTTTACTTTATATGGAACCTCATTTCCGTCTGCTTTGATAAGTCGAATATTACTGATGACATATTTCAGTTCTGAAAAATGGTGAACCTGCCCCATTGCTGAAGTGTTTGTTGTTGCTGAAGCAGAAGCTGCACCTCCAAGAACAATAGGAGTATTTTTGAATGTATTATTGAATTCCAACGTCACATTGTTAGCAACAGAATTACGATCACTCCCCTGACAGGAAAAGAGGAACAGTGAAAAAACAGATCCTAGTGACCATAATAAATATTTGTTTAAATTTTTCATTTTAGTTAAATTTTAGTTTGTTATAATAATGTATTGAATAGTAGAGCACCTCATCATCGCATTAAAAACTGAATTTTAAAGACGTAAAGATGTTCCGCCCCATCCTGGGGATATTTCCCCAGTCGGCATAAGTGATGTAGTATTTGTTTAAAAGATTTTCTGCACCAATCTGTAGAACAGTTTTAAATTTGTTGATTTTGAAGGTATAATCTGCGGACAGATTCCATATGGTATAGGCAGCTGTCTGGTCTTCTCCATATTCAGGACTGTAATTGATCTGCATAAAATCACCATTCACGGAAGTCTGGAATCCAAAATCTCCATGTGTAAGATGTACGGAAGTTTGATAACTTAACGGGCGAATGAAAGGTAAATTTCCACCTTTATCATCGGTTCCCCTTGCATAGGTAACAACTCCTTTCCAGTGCAGATTTTGCAAAATATGGTACTCCGCATTCAGAGACATGTTGAAGAGTGTTGCGTAATCCAATGAAGTATATCCCTTCACTCCCACCGACTGATAATTCATCGGACTTCCCATACTTAGAATTCTGCCAATGATATAATTTTGAATATAGAAATAATTTACTTTTGCCTCAATTCCTAACTTCTCATTTTTAAAACCCGCACTCGCGTTGGTTTCATATGAAATTTCATTTTTTAAATTAGGATTTCCTATATAATCGTACCGGTCAAAGCTATTGTAAATGTAATATCCGTAACCTTCCGAAACAGAAGGTGCCCTATGACCATAGCCCGTTCCTATTGAAAAATTAAAATGATCAATATTCAATTGATATCCTGCATGAAGGTTTGGCAGAAATCTCGTTTTTTCCTGAGGTGCTCCTGGATGAAAGATCCAATTGAACTCCACATATTTGGACTTATTGTAATTTAAACCTAAGGATCCTCCGAAATTGAATCGGCTGTGATCTGAAATATCCCATGAATTATTCATAGAAAGGCCGGCATAACGAGTAGTAACCCAAGGCCAGCTATAGGCAAACATGGTCCTCTTACTTCGGTCTTGGGGATACATCCGCATTTCTGCTATAGATAAATTATTATACACATTAAGCTGGATTTCCGAAGAATACTTCTCATTTTTCAAATTCATTTTAGAAAGCAAACCATAAGTTGTACTCCAGCCCGGCATATCCATATGAACCAAATTTTCAGGACGTGCCGTATCATCCATATAGTGCTCAATAGCGTTGTAATAGATCTTTGTATCCCAGGATTTTACCAATCCATTTTCAAATAGCTGCTTATAGGAAGCTGAAGTAATCACTGCCCTGGAAAGCCATAAATCCATCGGCAATGCAGGAAAGCCAACATTTTTCGCCATATCAAAAATAGCATCTACCCTTACAGATGATAATCGGCTTGTTTTATACGCTGCTCCTAATGAAGTATTGAATTTATTATATTGTGAGTGACGTACTTCATCGTTATTCCCATCATAATAATTTCCTGCTTTTCGGAAAGAAATACTTCCATCAGCCACAAGTTTGCTCCCTGAATACGATACATTACCCAAATTGAAAAACTGTTTGTTATTAAACTCAAAACCGGTTTGATATGCCCCACCCCATTTCTTCTGAAGACCAAATGGAGTATTCTTTCTTTTCAGATCAATACTTCCGGCAACGGTTGCTCCATTCAAACTGCCTGCTTGCCCGGATTTTATATCAATCGCAGAAAGGTTATTACTTTCCATATACGAGGTAACGGGATCCATTTTATCTGTACATGCTCCGAAAATATGCATCCCATCAATGGTAACAGTAGAACGCTCTGTACCCATATTATTGAGAAGTGGTTCCCATGCATAAGCGCCCCGTTTTATGAAACTTATCTGATCGGAAGATGCAAGAAACTCATCCACTGAAACGGTTTGTTTCATATTAGTTTCTATCCCCTTTTTGACACTCCCCACTTCTAATTCATCCAGCGTCGTAATACTCTCTCTGGATACCTTTCTGTGTTGAGCATTACCCAAGACTCCCCAAAAAGCCAATGTTATTGCAATCTTTTTCATGGGTTAGAATAGGATGTCAATATACAGTTCACTTTTTGTCCCTTCAACTCCAGGAGTAAAATCAGTTGAAACTTTGGTACCCTTTACAATTTTCCCGTTTTGGTTCTGCATGATAAAGTTTAAAGTCCAACCTCCTGTCATCGTATAATTGACAACGCCATGATACAACCCGTCACTTTTTTGTATCAGATCCTGATTATTAGGTGAGGAATGGTTTCCCATTGAAGGTTCGGGCATTCTGGGATCCAGCAATAAGGTATAACCGCTTACTTCAGCGTAAGAAAACTGTGAAGGATCAGGAAAAGCTCCAGCTGGTCCTGTGGGTTGATTATATTTGTAGATTCCCGCCACCAATTGATTTTCTGCAACTTTTGGTCTTTGTGGTGACACTAATGCAATAAAGTATTGTTCACCGTCATTCCCTTTAAATGCAGTCATATTCAGATTTTTGTTGCTTTGCACTTGTACGGAAATATCTTTATTTACCTTATAAGTTTGATTGTTAGCCGTGAAACTGATATAGAGTTTCCAACTGGACATGGTGTTACTTTCGTTTGTAAATACAGAATAGCCCGAGTAATATTGACTCGTAGGTTTATATTCCAAGTTATATTTGTGAGGGCCTGATGTTTTACTGCCATCGGAATGAGTCATGACAGGCAAAAAGGTCACTTTCGATGAACTTACCTTTTCATTGGTCTGGGTATTGATAATTTTCAGACGGATTTCGTTATAGCCTTTATAAAAGGTTCCGTTTAATGTTTCAATACTTATTGTATAATTCCCGCTATTAATAACGACTACCTCTTTAAAATCATAATGTTCCGTAACTACTGTGCTTATTTCAGCTTCGTAATCCGTCTTATCAAGAGTACAGGAAATAGCCGTGAAAAATATTCCAATTATAAAAAAATTAAAAATTTTCATTGTTGATTTTTTAAGTTGAATAAAGATTGGGACACAGAAATTCAGTCTGAACTTCTGTATATCCAAGTTTTTGAGCCTCAAAAGCAATCGTTTTTTACCACTTTAAAAAACTAAAGTGAATAACAAAGCACGATAAGAACTTTAAATGTATTTAAAGCCTTACCTCTTTTCAGGTCAAGATTTATAGAAAACTTAAAAAACCGGGGGTCTGAAAATATGTTTCAGAAACAAAAAAGAATAATTTGTTTCATAGATAAAACTGAAACGGGTATGATATTTTGTATTTGTGTTCTTTATCTCAGTGATTTCGGGAAGTATGTAGATATCCAGAACCTTCTGTCCTGAACTTTTCCCCTTAGAAAATGGAGTAGATTCTGTATCATTGGTCTTGGCCAATTCTTTACTCAGATAGCATTTACCATTACAGTGAATCTCGGGTTTATCTTTATTGATACATAAAGTCTCAACGATATAATTATAATTTGCAACATACTCCATAATGGGGATCAGAGGCCTGAACACCATATAAAAAGTAAGGAATATGCTGCAAATTAAATTCATGAATTATTTCTTGCTTACAGCATTTTCATATCTTTTGCTTACTTCTTTCCAGTTCAATACATTCCAGATAGCAGTAAGATAGTCAGCTCTCTTATTTTGATACTTCAAATAATAAGCATGCTCCCAAACATCAATTCCTAGAATCGGAGTTCCTTTTTCTTCTACTACATCCATCAAAGGGTTGTCCTGATTCGGAGTTGAAGAAACAAATAATTTTCCGTTCTTATCTACAGAAAGCCATGCCCATCCGGAACCGAAACGATCTGCTCCTGCCTTGCTCATCTTTTCTTTAAAAGCATCCATGCTACCGAAAGTTCCAGTAATAGCTTTTGACAGTTTTGCAGAAGGCTGTGTATTTTTTTCCGGCGTCAACATTGTCCAGAAAAGCTCATGATTGTAGTGCCCACCTGCATTATTTCTAATGGTAGGACTCAGGGTAGAAACTTTAGAAAGAATTTGGAATAAAGTCTCTTTTTCCTGAGGAGTTCCTGCAATAGCCTTATTCAAATTACTGACATATCCTGCTGCATGTTTTGTGTAATGAATTTCCATTGTCTGCGCATCAATAGAGCCTTCTAAAGCATTGTACGCATAAGACAGTGGAGTCTGTTTAAATTGCGCAAAAGCAAATTGCGCCGCTAGTACTGCACTTAAAGCAGCTATTTTCATAATCTTCATAATGTTTTGTATTTATGGTTTAACAATGTTTTTTTATTCGGTTGGAAGAGGGAAGATGGATGCTGGAAGTCATTTGCATCAAAGTATCAGTTCTTCAACTTCTATTTACTTTTACATCTAAATCAAAAAAACTCTAGAGCTTCATAATCCGGAATCACTTCCTGCCTCTCTCCTCCTTATTTCAATAATTTCTTAATATCTTCAACCAGTTTTTCTCTGTCGGGGTGGTATTTCCCCGTAAGCTGGGCTATTTTTCCTTCAGGATCCTGATAATTAAGCCCTGAGTAATACAGAATCGGCATATTATCTTTATTGTATCTGCATCGGATATTTCCATCCTGGTCTACCAGTGCAATCATTCCGCTATGGTTAAGACTTTCTCCTTTATCTTCTTTATCTCCTACGTAAATATTAAATTGATCCGCCAGATTTCCTATATAGGTTCTGTCTCCTGTAAGAAAATGCCAGTTGGGAGACTTCACTCCAATTCTTTTAGCATGTTGTTTTAAAGTTTCAGGAGTATCGTTTTCAGGATCGATACTTATTGATACAATCCCAAATTCAGGATTGTTGATTTCTTCTTCAATGGCCTTCATATTGCTGTTCATTACAGGACATATAGTAGGACATTTACTAAAGAAAAATTCTACGAGGTACACTTTTCCCAACATATCTTTGTTGGTTATTTTTTTATTGTTCTGATCCGTCAGTTCGAAATCAGGAACCTTCATTACCGTATAAAGGTTATTTTTAAAGTAGCTCATCCCAAATCCAACTCCCAGAAAGATCAATGCAATTACAGCAATTGGAATTATAATTTTACTTTTAGTATTTTTTGTTGGTTTTTTATTCTTGGACATACTTTTCAGGATTTTTATTGAACTCGTCCTTACAGTAAGCACTGCAAAAACCATACTCCTTATTTTTATACGTTGCAGTAAACTTTAAATAATCTGCAGTCTTCATGTGGCATACAGGATCTTCAGCGTTCACCACTTTTACGTTTTTCAGATTTTCCTTTGGGGTGACCATACTTTTACTATGCTTTACTTTAGGGGTTTCCTTAGCACAAGAGAATAATGATATAGACAGAAGAACTGCCAAAATGAGTTGATGTTTCATCGGATTGAAATGAAATTAATAATGATACGAAATACATCGGGGCAAAATTAAACGATAGAAAATCACTGAATCATCTTATAAACATTCAATAATGAATGCAATAAAAAGTCAGTAAGGGCTATCGTTTTATCGTCATTATCCTAAAGGAGGGTGGAATACTCTTGAAAAATATTCTGAAGGGTAAGAATTACAATAGTTTGAATTGAAAGTCTTTTTTAAAAAGTCAAATCCTCTTCCCCCTGAAAATGAAAGAATTTCATTGGAAAGAAAAACATCCAGGACAGAGATCTTAATTGTCTGCGGACCAGACTGTTTTTCGGTCTTTGCCAGTTCTTTTTCAACGTAGCATTTTCCTTTACAGGTAGATTGAAGATTAGCTCTGTTTTCACATAAATTCTTCACAATGTAGTCATAATTGACTGCATAATTAATCAACGGCAATACCGGACGTATTGCTATTGTAAAAATAATGAATATGGATATGAAAAATTTCAATTCTTAAATCTCTCCCACAAATATACTACTCAAAATGATCATTTGCTTAATTTATGATGAAAGTCATTGATAATTTTTTGAAAAAATAAAGACTCTGCTAAAATTAGCAGAGCCTCTATTTTGAAATTGTATAGTTAGCTTTAAAGTTAATTAATGGCAGTTAACTTTTTTGCTTAAGCTATTAAAATTTCATCCTTTGTATTCTTACGGCATTTAAAATCGCTATTAAAGAAACCCCTACATCTGCAAATACTGCCTCCCACATCGTTGCCAAACCACCTGCTCCAAGAATTAAAACAATTCCTTTTACCACAAATGCTAGAATGATATTCTGCCATACAATCTGCTTAGTTTTTTTCCCAATATTGATTGCCATTGGAATTTTACTTGGCATATCATCCTGGATTACCACATCGGCAGTTTCAATCGTTGCATCACTTCCTAGTCCACCCATTGCAATTCCTACATCACTCAGTGCTACCACCGGTGCATCATTTACTCCATCTCCAACAAAAGCAACGGTTTCGTTTTTTGCTTTGATTTCTTTTACTTTATTTACCTTATCTTCAGGAAGCAAATCTCCGTAGGCATTCTGAATTCCCAAAGTGTCTGCTACGTATTTTACTACTGAACTTTTATCACCACTCAACATCGTGGTTTTTATATTTAACGCTTTTAACTTGTTGATTGTTATTTGCGCATCTTCCTTAATAGTATCTGCGATAGTAATGTATCCGACAAACTTATTATCATAACCCACAGCAATCAGGGTATAAACAATATTATCAGGATTGATATCGTATTGGATATTAAACTTATCCATTAGTTTAAAGTTTCCAACCAGCAATTCTTTTCCGTTAATCGTTGCTTTCAATCCATGCCCTGCAATCTCTTCTACATTTTCCAACGGAACCGAGTGATCTATTTCTCCCACATATTCATGAATAGCAGTAGCTACCGGGTGGGTACTCTGACTTTCCAGAACATTAACAAGTCTCAATATTTCAGGCTTATCAAATTCAGGCTTAAAGTCTACTTCCTGTACCTGGAAGACTCCTTCTGTCATCGTCCCTGTTTTATCCATTACCACGTTCTGAATACTGGCAAGGGCATCTAAGAAATTACTTCCTTTAAACAAGATCCCATTTCGGCTTCCTGCTCCGATTCCTCCAAAATATCCTAATGGGATAGAGATCACCAAAGCACATGGACAAGAAATTACCAGGAATACCAAAGCTCTGTATAACCAGTCTTTAAATTGATAATCTGCTACAAAAAAGTATGGCAGTAAGGCGATCGCTATAGCAAGTACTACAACAATCGGAGTATATACTTTTGCGAATTTTCTAATGAATAACTCTGTAGGCGCTTTCTGAGCTGTTGCATTCTGAACCAGCTCTAAAATTTTACTCAGTTTACTATCCTGATAAGCTGTAGTCACCTTTACCTGACTTACAGTGTTCAGATTAATCATCCCTGCCAGAACAGTATCTCCTTTTGCTTTGGTATCAGGCTTACTTTCTCCGGTAAGTGCAGCTGTATTAAATGAAGCTGATTCTGATAGCAGTTCACCATCCAAACCTAGTTTTTCACCGGATTTCAACTGAATGATTTCTCCAATTCCTACTTTTTCTGCTTTTATCGTTTGGGGTTGACCATCTTTTATAATGGTAACCTCATCAGGACGCTGATCAAGCAAAGATTTGATGTTACTTTTTGCTCTTGTAACCGCCAGGGTCTGAAAAACTTCTCCGACTGCATAAAACAACATTACTGCTACTCCTTCAGGATATTGGGCAATAATAAATGCACCTATCGTTGCAATTCCCATCAAAAAAAACTCTGAGAATACATCACCTTTGGTAATGCTTTCGTATGCTTCTCTTAATACGGGAAGTCCTACCGGTGCGTATGCCGCGGAATACCAGACAATACGAGCCCATCCTGTAAACCATTCCGTTTTTATGTAATTATCTAAAATAACTCCTATAATCAATAAAACAAAGGAAATAATAGCAGGAAGAAACAACTGGAACATTGTTTTATCTGAAGAATCATGAGAGTGACCATGGTCATGACCATCTCCTTCAAAGTGGGCCTTCTCTATTTCCTGAGATTTTATATTACTATTTTTTTCCATAACTTATAATTTTCATCAAAAATAAACTTAAAATACATGCAACACTATTGCAAATTCTCGAGACAGCTTTCACAAATACCCTTTGCAAAAAGTCTTACCTCATCAATCCTGAAATTGGTCTTGATATTTGAAGGAAATGAGATATCTTCTTTGCAAGTCGTTTGCTTACAGATTTTACAATAAAAGTGCAAATGCCAGTCTTTATGTGTTTTTTCATCGCAATCATCATCACAAAGCCTATACTTGGTTGTCGTATTTTCCTGTATGCTGTGAACAATTCCTTTCTCCTCGAAGGTTTTCAGCGTTCGGTAAATTGTAGTACGATCTGCATTCTCAAAATAATCTTCAATTTCAGATAATGACAATGCCACTTCCTGGGAGCTTAAAAAGTCATACACCAGGATCCTCATACTTGTAGGCTTGGTATTCTTATCAATGAGTTTATCTTCGATGTGTTTCTTCATTTATATTTATATATTGTATTTAAAAGTGCACTTCACCTTCTTTATATCCTTCTTCTTCGATCTGAAAAGTAGTATGGGTGATTTTAAAATTGTTGACTGCCTCATCGGTCAAATTTTTCAACAATTCATTATGAGCAGAGGAATTGTCTCTGACAACATGTGCACTCATTGCATTAACCCCGGATGTAAGTGACCAGACATGCAGATCATGTAATCCTTTCACCCCTGGAACCTGTTCTAATGATTGACGTAATTTATTAATATCCACATCTTTGGGTGTACTCTCGAGTAAAACATCGATTGCTTCCCTCAGAAGACGCCATGTCCTTGGAAAAATCAACAATCCGATTGCAGCTGAAATCAGTGGATCTGCATAATACCAATTAGTAGTGAGCATAATAACCCCGGCAATCATTACCCCAACCGAGGTAAGCATATCTGAAAGCACCTCGAAATAAGCTCCTTTCATATTAAGACTCGCTTCTGAGTCTTTCCTAAGGATCAGCATTCCTACAACATTTACCAACAGACCTATACCTGCTACAATCAGCATTGATTTGCTTTGTACTTCCGGTGGATTCTGGAATCGTTGATAAGCTTCATACAACACATATAAGGAAATACCTAACAATACTACAGCATTAATGACTGCAGCTAATATTTCCGTCCGGTAATAGCCATACGTTTTTTTAGGATTTGCTTTCCGTTCTCCAATCTTTATTGCAATAAACGCCAAAAGCAAACCGACAACATCAGTAAGCATGTGCGCAGCATCGGCCAGTAAAGCGAGGCTATTGGTAAGGATCCCACCGACAACCTCAGCAATAAGATAGGTTCCGCTTAGCACAACTACAATCAAAAGATTCTTCTTGTGCTTACTTGCTGCAGAAAGGGTTTGAGTGTTTTTTTCGTTCATCATTCACAGTTATTTGTATTATATTACATTTCGTAGTATAAAGGATTTTCCGGCTTCATCGGGACATTTTGTTCCCCTATCATTTGTCTTAAATTAATTTCTATCGTTTGTGCCAATGAAGTCATCGGTGTATCTACAGGACTATTTTCAAATGGATCCTGCATGATAATAGAGGTTCTTTCTATAGCAATAAACATAGTAGGAACCAAAAATGTGATCACCACTTCTACAATCAGTTGACGATCGTCTAATCCAAAAGGCAGGATCGCAGCAAACACATAGATTAAAATGTGTACCAAAATACTGTATGATCTAGGGAAAACCGTATTTTTTAATCTTTCACATTTCCCCATACTATCGCATAATTTTGTAACCGCCTCGTTTAACTGCAATTGTTGAAATTCCGTAATTGATTTTGAAGCCGTAATTTCTCTAATCTGTTTGGAGTGTTCATCCAGCAATGCATTGGGAATATTTAATGCTGAAATTTTATGAGTATCCAAATATTCCTGTACCCGTGGCGAAAAAGGAAGCCTCCTTAACGATTCGCCGAGAGCATAATTCCAAATGATCTGTCTTTCCGCGAATTCTTTTACCGCTTTGCCATCCCCATCCGGAAGAAATTGTGTGACTAATCTCACAAGAGTCCGCGAATCATTGACGATCGCTCCCCATACAATTCTTGCTTCCCACCATCTTTCATAAGATTGCGAGGTCCGGAAGGCTAATAGTAAAGACACTGCTGTTCCTATAAGTGCCGGAATATTTAACGGAAGTGATATTTTACGAAATCCGGGAAGTAAATCTAAAAGTCCTATACATACGGCAAATAAACCAACAAATAAAACCTGCGATTTTATCTCATTGATGAAATACCAAATGGATACCTTTTTATTTAATAACATAAATTTCTTTTTTTAAATTTTTAAACTATTAAGATCTGTTGTTTTCTGAAAATTTAGTTTGCATTTTAAGAACTACATTCATCATCATTGTTATGATGCTTCCGAAAAATTATAGCAACTCTAAGTTAGGAATAAAAATGATCCCTTATCCGTCAAGGTTATATATTTTCTCAAAAAAATCCTTTCCGGAAGTTGCTCTTTGCATCTATAATCCTCTCATAATAATATAGTTGTTACAACAGTCTTTAATTTGGTTTGTATAGAAACAACTCAACCGATAAATAAGATACCTATCGGTAAAGTGCTTCTATATTTGAATAGCCGTTTCCCTGTTTTTCAAGTTCTTCTTTTTAAGCCATTTTACCAAATATTAAAATATACTGACGCTTTTGTGTTTCTTTTTATTGGCCCTGTTTACTAATCATGTTCTCCTCCATTGACCAATTTAGCATTAATAAAGAATGCACTCTTTACTACTATTTTTGTGCCTGGTGCAATGTTAGTAACCGGTGTTATTGCCGTATATCCCATATCTGAAGATCCTTTTACCACTTCTGTTTTTTCAAAATTTATGGTTTTAACCTCCTTTTTGGGTTGGGCTGGTTTGGCTTCTTCTTCGTCATGATCTTCTTCCGGCTTTTTATCAGTCTCTACGAAAACATAAAACTTCCCGTCCGCCTCTACAATAGCTTCATTCGGAACGGCAGGAGTAGTTGTTTGTTCAAGACTCACAATTCCGGTAATGCTCATTCCGTCTATTAAGCCTGCTCTATTTCCTATCACATTGCAGTGTACGGAAATTGTTTTACTTTCATTTTCAAAAGATGAGCCTATGCTGTACACTTTTGCATCATATTCTGTTTCAGGATTGTTGGTCAGATTAAAATGAACAATTTGTCCTACTCTCATTTTCGGAAGATCTTTTTCATACACCTGTAAATCCAAATGGATGGATTGATTATCAATTACTTCAGCCACAGGGGATGAAACATCTACATAACTTCCTATTTGTGCAGAAATGCTGCTGACAGTTCCATTGATCGGAGATGTTATCACCAAACCGGATCTCATGTTCGTATTGTTAACAGCACCGGGGCTTATTCCCATCATTTGAAGTTGTCTCAATAACGAAGCTCTTCTCGTTCTTAATGCTTTTAGCTCGGCATCAGAACTCTGTAAATTCTTCTTTGCTCCGGCATCATTATCAAAGAGTTCTCTTTGTCTTCTGTATTCCTGTTCTGCAAAAGTAATTCTGCTATTGGTCGTAAGATAGTCTTCCTGCAACCTAATAAATTCCGGATTGGCAATAGTAGCAATCACCTGCCCTTTCCTTACCTCACTTCCTACCTGCACGGTAAGCGTCTTAATAATCCCCCCGTACAAAGAGGTGATCCTGGCTTTACTATTATTGGGAACACTTAGGGTACCATTGGCTTTAACCGTAGAAGTTAAATCCTTCATTTCAACGGTTCCCATCATAATTCCAACGGCTTTTATTTGTTCCTCCGTTAATGAAGCGATCATTTGAGGAGCATCTGCCGGTTTCTCGGCTTTTTGCACTGTTTTCTCCGGAGTTTTTTCAGCGGTCTCTTCTTTTTTCCCACAGCTAATGGCTAATAAAGAAAGAGTGATACAATATATGATGATATGTTTTTTTCTCATTTTATTTATTAATTATTGAATTAATAGTTACTACAGATTGGTTTACCTGCTGGATAGATTCCAGGTATTTTAATTGAATGTTTGTCGCAGTTTGTAAGGCAAAAAGATATTCTACGTAAGTAATCTCTCCTGTTCTATATCCTAATTGAGCTGCTTTTACAATTTTCTCAGCATTCGGAATAGCCTGTCCTACATAATAGTTATATTGTTGGGTATCCTGTTGGTACTGAGTCAATGCATTTTGTAACTGAGTAGACAACTGATCTTTTTGATATCTCGCATTGGTTTCTGCTACCTGCTTTTGGTATTCCAAAGACTTTATTCTTGCCTTTGTAGCTCCAAAAGTGAGTGGGATAGCAACACCAAGGTTTACAAAACTAAAACGATTACCTGAATTATAGAACACCTCTCGCCCACCTACAGGATAAGACCCCGTTAAAGACTGATTGGTATATCCTAAACTAAATTCCGGAAGCCCCTGTGCCTTTTCCACCTTCATATTCCTTTCTGCAATCTCCATTTCCTGATAAAAAGCCCTGATTGTAGGATTATTATCTACCACTTTATTATCCAATATATTTCCGGCTTTGAGCGGCTCGTAATTTCCGTTAAACGGAACTTCAAGATCCTCAGCAGTGTTTAAAAGTGTTTTCAGGTTTTTATACGCATTATCCAGAAATACCTGATTTTGATTAAGCAAAAGATTAATTTCTCCTTGTTGCGTTTCAGCAGTACTGATCTCAATTTTTTTGATATCACCTGCCTTAAATCTCACTGTTGCAATACGGATAAAGTCACGGTAAAGGCTATCCAGATTCTTTAGCTGCGCTCTATTATATTGCAGATATTCAATCTGATAATAATAGGAACGAACCTGTTTTACCAATTCATTAGCCGAAACTTCTTTATCGATCTGTCTACTCTTTATGGTTTCAGTAATCAATTCTTTTCTTGCCTTAAATATGGTAGGAAAAGGAATACTTTGCGAAATTGCAAAAGACTGATCAAAAGTAGGACTGTTATATTGCCCAAGTTGAGCATTAAAATTCATTTTCGGAAGTTCTTTAGCAGTAGGCTTTAAGGCTACTGCAGACTCAATACTCAGGTCTTTGGATTTTAGGGCAAGGTTATTCGCTACAGCAGTTTCTACCGCTTGTTCCACAGTCAATGTTTTAGATTGAGCATTAGCCAGCTGTCCCATCATTAAAAATCCAAGAATAATCACAGGAGTCAATGGTTTCACTTTTATCTTCTTCAATGGAATTTTTGTATTAAAGATAATATATAACATCGGCAATACAAATAGTGTTAAAAATGTAGCACTAATTAATCCTCCAATAACCACTGTCGCCAAAGGTTTTTGAACCTCAGCTCCGGCTCCTGTAGATATTGCCATCGGTAAGAATCCTAAAGAGGCTACGGTAGCTGTCATCAATACAGGACGAAGTCTTGTTTTCGTTCCTTCTATTACTCTTTTAAAAATATCTTTTTCTCCTTCTTTTTCTAATTCATTAAAGGTTCCAATCAATACAATTCCATTAAGAACGGCTACCCCAAATAAGGCAATAAATCCAATTCCGGCACTAATACTGAAAGGCATTCCCCTTATCAGAAGGGCAAATATCCCTCCAATAGCACTCATAGGAATCGCTGTAAAAATCAAAGCAGCCTGTTTCAGAGAGTGGAAAGTAAAATATAATAATAAGAAAATCAACAATAATGATATTGGTACTGCAACCGTAAGACGCTGTGTTGCTTCCTGCAGATTTTCAAATTGTCCACCATAGGTAAAATAATATCCGGCGGGTAATTTAATATCTTTTTCAAGTTTCGCCTGAATATCTTTAACCACACTTTGCACATCACGCCCTTTTACATTAAATCCGACTACAATTCTACGCTTTGCCTGTTCCCGGCTGATTTGTGCCGGTCCTAATTTATAACTAACATTGGCTACCTGCGAAAGTGGAATCTGCGCTCCTGTTTTGGTGTTAATCATCAGATTATTCACATCATCAATATTAGTTCTGTTCAGACTATCTAAACGAACGACCAAATCAAAACGTCTTTCGTTCTCAAAAACCTGCCCGGTGCTTTTCCCTGCAAAGGCAGTACTTAAAGCATTATTGATATCTTCGATATTCATTCCGTAATTAGCAATCCTCGTTCTGTCATAAGTCACATTGATCTGAGGAAGCCCACTTACTCTTTCGATTTGTGGAGCGTTCGCCCCATCAACAGTTTGGATTACTTTTCCCACTTTCTCTGCATAAATTGCAAGAGAATCAAGGTTTTCTCCAAAAATTTTAACGGCAACATCTTGTCTGATCCCAGTCATCAATTCGTTGAAACGCATTTGAATCGGCTGATTTCTTTCAAAATATACCCCCGGAATAGCTTCCAGTTTTGCGCTGATTTCATCTCCTAATTCCTCATATGATTTCTTTGTCTTCCATTCACTTTGTGGTTTTAGCACAACAATGATATCAGATGCTTCAGGAGGCATTGGGTCAGTAGGTACTTCCGCTGATCCTGTTTTGCCCACGACCAATTTCACCTCATCGAATGACTTAATGATCCTGGAAGCCTGCATGGAAGTTTCCAAACTCTGGCTTAATGAGCTTTGCTGTGGCAAAATACATTGAAATGCATAATCTCCTTCCTGTAATTGTGGAATAAACTCTCCTCCCATTCCTCTGAATATAAGAACGGCAATAATAAAAATAGAGATCGTTATAGAGACAATCAAAAACTTCAAACGAAGGGCTTTTTGTAACAAAGGTTGATAAACTCCTTGAAGGAAGTCCATGATTTTGTCACTGATTGTTTTTTTATGGCTAATATTTTTTGACAGGAACAATGAGCTTACCATTGGAATATAAGTAACAGATAAAATGGTAGCTCCGATAATAGCAAATCCTACGGTTTTTGCCATCGGCGTAAACATTTTACCTTCTACTCCTGCCAAAGAAAGAATCGGAATATAAACGATAAGAATAATGACTTGTCCAAAAATAGCACTATTCATCATTTTGGATGCCGCAGTTCCTACTTCTTTATCCATCTGGACTTGAGTAAGCCTTCCTTTATTCTTATCATGCAATAAATGCAATGTTGCTTCTACAATAATAACCGCCCCATCGACAATAAGCCCAAAGTCAATTGCACCCAAACTCATAAGATTGGCGCTTACTCCGAAAACATTCATCATTCCCAACGCAAATAATAAAGAAAGTGGAATCGCTGACGCCACAATAAGTCCGGCTCTAAGATTCCCAAGAAAAACAACAAGGACGAAAATCACAATTAATGCCCCCTCTACCAGGTTCTTTTCTACCGTTTTCATAGCTCTTCCAACGAGATCAGTCCGGTCAATGAAAGGCTCAATCACCACATCATCCGGAAGAGATTTTTGAATCGTTGGTATTTTAGCTTTCACATTGTTCACTACCTCGTTACTGTTGGCTCCTTTCAACATCATCACTACTCCACCCACAGCATCTACTTTTCCGTTATAGGTCATCGCGCCATATCGAACGGCACTTCCAAAACGAACATCTGCTACATCTTTTATATAAACAGGAATACTTCCGGTTTCATTTTTCACCGCAATATTCCTGATATCTTCTAATGACGTGACCATCCCGACTCCCCGAATAAAGTAAGCATTCGGCTTTTTATCGATATAGGCTCCTCCGGTATTCTGATTATTTTTCTCTAATGCGGTAAAAATATCAGAAATACTAACTCCCATCCCTTTCAAACGGTTGGGATTAATCGCTACTTCATACTGCTTTAACTCACCTCCAAAACTGTTGATTTCTGCAACACCCGGAGTTCCGTTAAGCTGTCTTCGAACAATCCAGTCCTGCATCGTACGCAGATCTTTGGTACTGTATTTTTTCTCACTCCCTTTTTTCGGGTGCAAAATATATTGATAGATTTCTCCTAATCCTGTACTTACAGGAGCCAGTTCCGGAATTCCCACTCCTTTCGGAATTTCTTCCACAGCCTGTTTTAACTTTTCACTAATAAGCTGCCGGGCAAAATAGACATCTACATCTTCTTTAAAAACTACGGTAATAACGGAAAGTCCAAATCTTGAAATACTTCTCATATCCTGAATATCAGGAACATTGGCAATACTCTGCTCAATGGGAAAAGTAACCAATTGCTCTACTTCCTGGCCAGCAAGCGTAGGGCACACTGTAATAATCTGCACCTGATTATTTGTAATATCAGGCACTGCGTCTATGGGTAGTCTGGTAGCACTCCACACTCCCCAAATAATCAACAACAAGGTCATGATACCTACAATGAACTTGTTTTTGATACTGAATTTTATGATTTTATCTAACACAAATAAGATTTATTTTTATTGAAAATACATGCACTGGGGCATTTTAAATGTCATGTGCAAAAATATCATGAAGTTCCTTGCAATGGAATTGCAAAGTTTCACGTAAGCTCAGAAAGCATTACTTTCTAACGTCAACAAAAATTAAATTTTAGGGGGCTGCCAGATATGGTTGTATACCTGATAAGCAAAATCGTGTTTCTGGAAAAGGATCTTTTTTGAAAAATATGCGTGAACCTGCTCCGGAATACTTATCGTCGGTTCCATTTTAAAAGCTGTAACTGCTATTTGACAGCAGTTGCAAATACATAATGGAGAGCATACATCACCTTCATCTTTTGAATGAGACTTTTCAATACTTAATGAAAAGCTCGTTTTAGACGACCCCGATTGTTTATGCGCATCTTCGCATGGCACCATCGTTAATGCCATAAAGTAAAATGCTAAAATCAATCTTAAAAAGTTCATTTTGACAAAGGTAGAGTTTTTTTATTAAAAAAATATTAAATCAAATGGTTCTAAACCAGTTTGGGGAATAAGTATTCCCACATCTTACCTGTTCTCCTTACAAATACCACTCCATTATCAGAATATTTTAAAATAAAATTAATTTTTTTCTATCTTTTTTAGATAACAACACAAATACAGCTCAGAAAATCAGCTTAATATATATTTCTAATTCAATTATCTTCCTAAGCATTTAAATTATTTATTATCATAAAATATGATCTCTTTATTATTAAGTTTCAATAATTTTACATTTGAAAACATCATGATGATTCTCTTTTGAATATGAATAATAAATCCACGTTCCAATTAGTACTAAGTATTTTATTTTTAGCAATAATCTACATCTTGTCAGTTGCCAGCGATCCCTCTTTAGGGGATAGTCTCATTTTCACCATACAAGGCTACCATGGATTCAGCTTTGATTCAAATGCAACGAATCATTTACTATTTTCTAATTTTTTAGCATTCATTCATATACTGCTTCCTTTTATTAATGTTCATTTCCTTTTTGTTGGGGTCAGTATATTATCTGGTTTATTATTCCTTTTCTATTTGCAAAAACTATTAGAGATTTCAGAGGTTTCATCAAGGTCTTCTATCCTATGTATTTTACTCATGGGATTGTCATTTACCTTTTGGAGACAATCAATAATTACTGAAGTCTATACCTTTTATCTGCTATTTGTTGTTTTATTTCTTATTCACGTATTCAAATTCATTCAGGAAAAGAAATCAAAACATTTTTATAGAGTCTCTTTTTTCTTTGGTCTTCTTTTTTTAATACACATTCAAACCATTCTTTTTATACCATTGTACTGTTATTTAATTTTTAAGAATTCAAAAACTCTTAAAAATCATCTTTTATATGGGCTATTGATCACCATAGGTTTATTTTTAGTTTTATTAATCCCTCCATTATTAGGGCATCATTCGTTTATTGCTATATTCACTAATCCCGACTATACAGAATCTATTTTTAATCTTGATTTAAAAGTCATCTCTAAAAGCATCCTAAAAAATTCAGGTATTCTAATATATAACTTCCTATTTTTCATCATCTTTATATTTTGGGGATTTAAAAATAAAAAACTTCTGGATTATTTCATTGTAGGCGCTTTACCTTTTATTGCCTTCTGCATAAAACATAATGTATCAGACATTTATGTATTCCACTTGGTTCTCTATATTTTCATTCTCATCTTAATAGGAAGAGGATTAGATCGATTCCCCAAAATATACGTAGTAGCTCCATTAATACTACCGTTAATATATTTCCTCTCTTATAAAATCGTAAAAGAAACTCCTACTGGTGAACAATTAGAAAAAGAAAAAGAATATAAAGGAGGAGTCAGATATATGCTATTTCCTCCTCTTAATAAAAATCCCGACTTGAATTACTTTATTATTAAATACAAAGAAGATTCATTATATAAAGACCCTTTCTTAAAAAGCCTATACTCAGATGTTATTGAATGGGAGAAAATTAAAAATAACTATAGCAAAAAGTAGGGCGTTTGATTTACTTTTCTAAAAGTGAAGTATAATATAAGTAGTATTTTCTATATCAATATCTGCTTTTTATATATCATGTTATAAACTCAATTTGGGAATAATCGGCCTACATCCTCTTTCTTTTTCCATATCGAATAAACCCTACTAGAATATTTTTCAAAAAGAATAAGATTAATGTTGATTTTTTTCTTTTTTAGTTAAAAAAAACACAAATACTATCAGAAAATCAAATTATTACACATTTTAATTCCACTTACAGTGAACATTTAATATTTTTGCAAAAAACACAAATAAAATTTGATCACTGTATGCAAAATAATTATTCTCTATTTATAACCCTTAATACATTCTCATTGTAATACTTTGTATATTCCTGATGGGGGGGGGATTTATTCTTTTCATTTCTATTAAGATCTAATCTTTTTGATCATCCTAATCCAAAACTTCAGGACTACAATACTTTATCCATATAAATAATTAAAAATATAAATCTATATAAATGAAACAAATTTTACTCACTGCTCTTATTCTATCTGCTAATCTAAGTTTTGCTCAAGTAGCTACCTCCTTAAGAGTCCAAGATGCCAGAGACACGAATAATCTGCCATCTACTTATAATTTTGAGGTCAAAGCAGAATTTAAAAGTAGAGATGCTATCAATGCACCAGGAGCTGGTAGATTTTCAGGTCTGTTAACTATTGCTCCATGGAAAGATAATACCGGAAATAAGCATCATCAATTAAATTTTAATGATGGTGGAATATTTTACAGGAATGCTCTACCGAATGACCCACAATGGGGGAATTGGGGTAAATTGCTTATTGAATCAAGTGAAGGACAAGTAAGAATAGGGCAAAATGATACTGATACGAATAACAATTCTATTGCTGCATTGAGAATTTATAGAACTGAAGGTGCTGCGTTAGAAGTTGCTAATTCTTTGGGAGTATTTCAGATTGGGAAGTCCTCTTGTAATGGATGTTTCTCTCCTCATGCAGAGCCTGGTGATACTGTATTGAGAAATTTAGGAAATACTCATAATATCATTATTGCTATGCCCAATAATAGAAACGATGGAAGTTCATACATAGGACTTAATGATGGAGCGAACGGAACATGGATTAAATTTTTCAATAACGGAATTGCCAGATTTAATGGTAAAATATTAGCTAAAGAAGTTGAAGTAAAAGCCAATGTGTGGGCAGATTATGTTTTCAAAAAAGGATATCAACTTCGCTCTCTGGAAGAAGTAGAACAGCATATTGAAGAAAAAGGACATTTACCCAATATTCCATCTGCGGATGAAGTCGTAAAAAATGGGATCAATGTAGCAGAAATGGACGCAAAACTCCTGGAAAAGATTGAAGAACTTACGTTATATTCTATTGAACAGAATAAACAGCTGAAGTCCCAGTCTGAAGAAATTAAAGAACTTAAAAAACAAGTTCAGCAGCTTATTTCCATTCAAAAATAATCTACCCCGACATGAAAAGAAAATTACTTTCCCTATCCTCATTGTTAATAGGATTCTTTGGTTTTTCTCAAACTGTAGTTTATTTCAAATATGATGAAGCAGGAAACCAAACATACAGAGGGCCTAATATCAATGCTAAAAAAGCTACGGAAGAACTAAAACCTGAAATACAAGAAAAACCAGCTTCTATACAACAGAGTACTGCAATGGATGAAAAGACATTTTGGAAACAGATCAGGCTCTACCCTGTTCCGGTTAATGATGTTCTTACCATAGACTGGACTGACCAAGCAGATGAATTGATAGAATCTGTTTCACTTTACCAGCATAGTACTGTTCACTGGAAATTCCAGCAACAAAATATACCAAGCTTAAATAAGCAATTAAAAATCAATATGTCCGGTTTTGAATGGGGGGTCTATGTTCTTCGCTTTACCTTGAAGGACGGAAGGGTATTCAGTAAAAATATTACGAAGAGATAGCAGATGTCAGGTCGCAGGTTATAGATAACAGGCAGCAGGAATATTGAGATCTACCGTCAGATCGAGTGAAATTTTCGCAGCGTAGCGAAGAATAATTTTGCATTGAGATCTGATTGTATTACCAAATGACACCACCGTCACACAATCATAATTATCAAAAAACTTATGAAATTTTTATATTCATTCATTATATCATTAAGCTCAGTTTTAAGCTTTTCACAAACCATACTCTACCAACAGGAAAGTACATCACGAACAGTACAGGACCCACAGGCAGTAGTATTGGCACAAGGATTCAGAGCTGCAGCCAGTACTTCCAACCCATTTATAGCTAAGATTGGTCCTGCTACAGAAAACCCAGGAGGAGGGCCTACAGATTCTAATGCGGGAGCAAATAATCCATCGGGAACAACCACACCTCCAAACCAGAGTTTTCATGATACGAAAGGAAATATCGAAGTTAATGGAGCTGGGCAATTACAATTTACTTTACCTATTGCTTTACCGCCCGGTGTAAAAAGTGCAGCTCCACAGATTAATCTTGTTTATTCAAGTGATTCTGGAAACGGGGTTGCGGGATATGGTTGGAATTTATCTGGGATAACTTCTATTTCCAGAACTGGAAAAAATATAGAAAAAGATGGAGAGGTAAAAAGCATCCAGATTGATTATTCCGACTATTACAGCTTCAATGGTCAAAGATTGATTTTAAAGTCTGGAGAATATGGAAAAGATGGTGCAGAATATGTTACAGAGAAGTATTCCAACATCAAGATTAAGTCCCTGGGCAACATGCCAAACTGGAAGCAGCCAGAATATTGGGAGGTAACCTTCGAAGATGGCTCTCAGGCCTGGTATGGGGGAACCGCTCCCGGTTTGAATAATGCCACTAACCGTTTAGGGTTTAGTATAGTAAAGTGGAAAGATGCACAGGGAAACATCATCAATTATAGCTATGATCAGGAAAATAATGTCAACATAATAAAATCTATAACCTGGGGTGGAAATGAAAACCTAGGAACTGCTTCTTTTAATGAAATCATATTCAATTATAGTGATAGAAATATTTCTGAAGGAGCGTACATCAATGGCCCCGGAACTTTGTTTACCCAAACAAAGATTTTAAAAGAC
Source organism: Chryseobacterium piperi (assembly GCF_002285635.2). NCBI lineage: Bacteria > Pseudomonadati > Bacteroidota > Flavobacteriia > Flavobacteriales > Weeksellaceae > Chryseobacterium > Chryseobacterium piperi. Next base: position 2,844,709 of record NZ_CP023049.2, read on the forward strand.
ATTATTGTAAAAACAAATGGACAGCTCTTCAAGAAATATGTACCAGAATATATAACGGATTCTATAGGATACCAGTACGTTAAAAAGATTACTGAATCTAACTCAACAGGCGAGTCGGCAAATCCAATTGTATTTGATTATCCCACTCAAAACCCAGCTTCCATCAGCGGTTGGAATATAGATAGCCAGGCTTTGTTTGATAAAATTAAATTTACGGGAGACTTTAATGGAGATGCCTACCTGGATTTTGTCATGACTGACGGGACTATAAAACTGGGGGTTTTTAATGATGATTTTAATGTTGTTCAAACCAATAAAACATTCAATTCCAGCTCGATAGTTGTTAACACATTCCTAGATGAAACAAAAAAAGTAGTTAATGGTAACGGGATTGCAGAATATGAAGACGGTAAGATTTCTGTATATACTTTTAGAAACAATACTTTTATCAAAGTATTCGAAAAACTGATTTATCAAACAACATGTACAACATGTGAAGCTACATTAAATGAGGGAGATCTAAATGGTGACGGTATATCTGATGTCTTTCTTACTTTATCAGGATCTGGGGTTGTAGAAAACTATATCATAGATCTGAGCAACCCAAGGAACACTGCTTCTACTTATACTTTGGATAATGGGATTAATGAAAGCTCATATACAGATCAAAAATATATGGATATTGACAGTGATGGAAAGGTAGACATAATTAATGTATCCAACACTGCATATACTATATTTGAATTTGTAAAGACAGCACCCGATGAATACCTAAAGAAGGTTAAGTTTTTCGGAAATTTAGAAGAAACCAAAGGGAATGAGTTCCCTGTATTATTCGGAGATTTCAATGGGGATGGAAAGCTTGATTTTGCCCTTCCTATCACAGAAGGTAAAATTGGTAAAGATGACTGGAAATTTTACATAGGAACAGGAAAAAGTTTTAATACAGCTTTCAAACCTAACTTTTTAATGTATAAAAATGAAAGTACACAAAATAATGGAGCTTGGTTAAGATTTAGCAGAACCATGTATTCCATTTCCGATCTTAATGCAGATGGGAAATCAGATATTGTTCAGGTTCATTCCTATTCCAACTTATTAAACTCAAATTCGAGAACAATAGGCGTTGTTGTGAATGGCTTGATTTCGAAAGGATCTCCTGTATTAGGATCCATAGATTTTGAAACCAAGAATATTTATACTTTTCCTACCCCACCTCAATTTACCATGGTTCGACCTTATGATGATCTTTCCATCTATCAGCCGATAACCAATGTGATAAGATCCAATAATAATTATTATAACGTTTTCTTATTCAGAAAAAATAATGTCCTTAAAATTAAGGCACCTACAGGGGTAGATGAATTAAAAAGAATACAGTCTGTTACTCAAGGTGCAATTACCACATCTGCTACATATTTGGAAATTGTTCCTGATAACGTATCTACTCCTAATTTTTATAAAAATACAAAAAGTGAGTTGTATCCCTATTTCTCCTTAAATAGAATAGACAGAGGGTATGCTGTTTCACAACTTCAGCAGGCAGATAGAAAACAAGATTTCCGATACAGAGGGATGACTATACACATGCAGGGAAAAGGGATGATAGGGTATCATCAGACCGCACGCTCTTCTTGGTATGCTGATGGCTTGGAAAACACAAAGATATGGTCTGGAACAGAAGTAGACCTTCAGAATGAAAGCGTTCCCGTAAAAGAATGGAGTATCAGAACTAATGATGAATCAAACATTTTTCCGGCTAATCTTTCTGAAAATAATACTCAACTTTTAAGCCTCAAATCTACTGTTTACGAAAGACATCAACTTGTAGACGGACAGATTACGGCATATACTACCACTTTAAATCGACATAAAGCAGTGGTCGCAATTATGCCGACCAGCAGCAGAACGAAAGATTTCCTAACGAATACTACGACGTCCAACACGATCACCTATAATAATTATTATCTACCCGAAAAGAGCGAGTCCAGAATTAATAATAACTACGCTGTAACTACTTCAACGGTTGACTATTATCATAATCCATCAGGAACCGGATCCAATTACTATATCGGTCGCCCGAAAATTAAAGAAGATGTTGTACAGTCCTATGGTGACACAAAATCTGGCAAAGTAGAATATACCTATGAAAATAACCTGTTAAAAAAACAGATCACCTGGAACAGAAACAATTCCGGATCTATAACGGAAACTTATAATTATGATGGTTTCGGAAATATCACCAAAAAAGTAACCAGTAATAGTGTAGATGCTCAAACCCAAACTTCCGATGCCATCTATGACCCTAAAGGACGTTTTGTCGTAAAGAAAAAAGATAACCTGGGGCTTGAAACCAATATCATTTATAATGACTGGGGACAAATTGAAAAACAAACCGATCCGTTAGGCAATACCTTAGATAATAAATATGATGGATGGGGTAAACTCTTAACCTCCAAAACCAACCTCAGCGGAATCACTTCTTACCAGTACGAAAGGGATAGTAATGATAATATTACCATTACTCAAAATGATCCGGACGGAAATATTTCTAAAAAATACACCAATAAACTTGGACAGGAATATAAAACTTCTACCAAAGCATTCGGACAGGGACAATATATTTCTAAGCAAACCCAGTATGATGTACTCGGTAGAAAGATAAAAGAAAGTGAGCCTTATTTTGAGGGACAAGCTGCTAATCAATGGAATAGTACTGAGTATACGGATAGCGTATTTCCAGCTAAAGTTACAGTCTCCTCATTCAACGGTCACAAAACAGAAACTACAGTTTCAGGGTTAATAACCACTGTAAAAGAGCTCAATGGCAATACAAGAACCACTTCCAAAAGGGGCGATGCTCTAGGAAATGTAATGGCATCCACAGATAAAGGAGGAACAATCAATTTTTCTTACAATGCAGCGGGTGAACAAATCAAAGCCCAATATGCTGAAAATAGTGTAACCACTTCTTATGATGTATGGGGAAGAAAGTCAGAATTTAATGATCCGTCGAATGGAATCTATAAATACGAATATAATGTTTTTGGGCAACCTAAAAAGATCATTAGTCCTAAAGGAACCAAAGAATATATTTATAATGCTAAGGGACAACTTATCTCTCAAAGGGAGCTATCCACTACGGATGCTGGAGAAGCCACCAACAAAACCATTTCTTTTTCTTATGATGATAAAGGAAGAGTCATTTCAAAATCAGGAACTTCAAAAGGACAGGCTTATAGTTCAAGTATCACTTATGATCCACAAGGAAGAGTTTTATCTTCATCTGAAAGCAGTAACGGAAAATACTTTATCCAAAAAGGGATTACTTATGATGATAAAGCCAGGGTAACTACATACGAGAAACAGTTATACTCTTCAGGAACTTTAACCAAAGTGCAGATAGAAAATCTATATAGCAATTGGAGTGGAGAACTCTTCCAGGTGAAGGATAAAAATACAGGGAGAGTATTATGGCAACTTCAGGAAACCAACGCTAAAGGACAGGTATTGAAAGCAAGATTGGGTGCAGCCAATATTACCAACAACTATGCTCCTGATGGTTTCTTAACAAGTGTGAACCACTCTTCTACTGCAAAGCCAAGTATTTTACAACTTTCCTACTCTTTTGATGCCATTAAAAATGAGCTGAAAAGCAGAACTACGGGTGGTGATTTTAACATCATTGAGTCTTTTGATTATGATGACAACAATCGTCTGGTGAACTGGACCAATCCGGTTACAGGGGTCAAACCTAATGCTAACAGAAATGTGTATGATGTGAAGGGACGAATCCTGGAAAATGACCAGGTAGGAAGCTTCAAATTCCAAAACAACCAGAAAATCTACCAACCGACTAGTATGGTTCTTAATACAGCAGGAACACAGAATTACAATAATGACCTGATTCAAAGTATTGCTTATAATGAAAACAATGATCCAATATTCATTGATGGTGAAAAAGGAGATGTAGCGTTCCAGTATGGGCTTACCAGCATGAGACAAAGGGTGTCTTATGGAGGGAATTTTGCTACTGATGGAGAAGGAAAGTTCACGAAGTTTTATAGTGAGGACGGAAGCTTCGAAGTGATTAAAGATAATACTACAGGAAGAGAGAAGCATATCTTGTACATTGGTGGTAATCCATATGACACCAATATTGTATATTTGAAAGACTATACCCAGAGCAGTGGTTCTTTTAGGTTTTTACATAAGGATTATATTGGAAGTATCTTAGCCATTAGTAATGAAGCTGGAAATAAACTGGAGCAGAGGCATTTTGATGCATGGGGGAATTTTACGCATTTGAAAATTGGAAATGCAGCGACCCTCACCGGAAATGCGCTCAACCAGCAACTCTCAGCCAATAATTTACTAATCGATAGAGGCTACACCAGTCATGAGCATTTTGCAGAAGTCGGGATTATCCATATGAATGGAAGATTGTATGATCCACTTTTAAGAAGATTCTTAAATGCAGATGAGAATATCCAGGATCCAACCAATACCCAGAATTATAATAAGTATGGGTATGTATTGAATAATCCATTGATGTACAATGACCCAAGTGGGGAGTTTGCATTTGCAGCTTTGGTAGCGGTAATGGCTAAAGCAGCTTTTTCTGCAGTCGCAATAACTGCTGCTACTTATACTGCCACAGCATTAATAAAAGGTAATTGGACAGTTAGCGGATTTTTCAGGTCTATTTCTTCATCTGCAATAACCGGAATGGTCAGCGGAGCACTGTCTTTTGGGATAGGAACCTTATTTCAGGTTGCACGTATTGCCAATTCTTTAGGAACGACAGGTGTCGTACTTGCAAGAACAGGATTACATGCCGTAAGTATGGGCGTTCTCTCATCTGTTACCGGAGGTAGCTTTTGGAGCGGAGCTGCAAGTGGTGCATTTGCAAGTTTAACGGTGGATTTGTTGAAAGCTCCTAGTAATGGTCTTTTTGATTTTAGTCCTCTCAGGAGTGATGTTGGAAAGTTAATCACTGGATCTATGTCGGGAGGGATAGGAAGTGTATTAGCTGGAGGCAACTTTTGGCAGGGAGCGATGAATGGATTTTTTGTGACAGCTTTTAATCATTTGGAGCATCAGATTCAAAGAATGTCTCGACAGCAATCAATACAGGCTATTAAGAAACAATATCCGAGGCTTTATGAAGTATTATCAAAATTACCTCAATTTTTAAGCGAAAATCCTCAAATTTTGAATACTTTATCTGAAGATACAGGACTTACAACTGGACAAATCCTTAAATTTATGGATATCAATAGCTCTGAAGGACAGATTATTAAACTCGGACAAATGAAAAAACTTGGACTTTCTATTTCTCCTATAAGCTATATACAAGAAGATTTGGTTAAAACATTTGAAGGACTACAAAATGCTGCATTTATACAAGGTACTTCATTTTTGTTGGCCATTACTGTTTTACATGAGTTTGTGCATTGGGGAAGAGTATATAATATTTTGCCTTCTGATTCTCCAAAAGGATCGAGATATTCAGATTATGGAACACAATGGGAGTATAAAACCTTTGGGACAGTTACAGGAATAAATCAAGAAACAATTAATTTATCTTATAAATATGGCTGGAAATTTTAAAATATTATATCAAATTTTGTTATTTGGATTCTTGTTTTCATGTTCATCAAATAAGAATGAAAGTGTTGGTAAAGAAATAATAAACCAAAACTTTAACTCCTTTTTGACCGATTTACCTATATTTCCGTCAAAAGAGAATCCTGATGGTGTTCTTCCAATAATCGTTTCGGATAGTATCAAAATAAATTATTTTATCAACAATTATTGTAGAGAAGATTGCTTTGATAAGATTAATAAGGAAGGATTTAATATTAATGAAAAAACGAATTATCTTATTTTTCGAATTACAAAGCTTCCTCAAAATATTGAATATCAAAAAATATACTTAAAGCACTCCAATAAAAAATTAAAAATCAATGATTATATAGAGATTAATTTTTCTAACTTCTATTTTAATAAAGAAAATAATAAAGCATTTATAATTGTTGAAAAAGATGAACACGGAAGTAAGGGAGGTAAAACAGAAGTTTACTTTTTTGAGAAGAAAGTTGATGGGTGGAAACTTTACAAGAAAGAACTATTAATGATTGGATAAAAGGTCTCAACCCATTTCCTAGCTACCGCACGAATCTTTTCGTGTGGCGAGAATAATAAAACGGTTGCAGACTGCAGCTGTTTTATTTTATTTGAAAAAGAAATTATAGGAAAACTCATAAATTGTTAAACGCATGGAAATTTTGAGGGAGCATTAATCCTAAAATAAAAATGAAATAATTGATGAACGAGGTAGGCAGTATCGATTTGGAGGGGCTTATGTTGGCTGGGGAAATTATCGAGTGCGAATAAATTCCGATAGATATGTAAGACATGCAATACAAAATAGATTAGCCCACACATTCATTTCCCCTCAACCAGGTTTTAGAGTTTTGTCTAATACTATAAGTCCTTATTTACAATATCAAACGCGTAATAAATTCACATCATGGTAAGAAAAATTATTTTATCAATAATATTGTTATTGGTATATTCTTGTGCAAATACTCAAACTTTGGGAGATGGTAGTAAAACCCTTACAAAGAAATATAAAAATCGGGGGAAATTTAATTCTAAAATATTTGAATTAATTGATAATAATTTCTTTTATAAGGAAATTGATTCTTATCTAGTAGATAAAGATTATGTAAAAACAAGACAAATTGGAAGCAGCAACATATTAAACTTTCTTCAGTTTTATGATGATGGAAGTATTCGATTTTTGTTATATAAAGAGCCTAATCCAGAAATTACAGGTAGAAGAGGTATAATTTATTTAAAAAATAATAATCTAAAAATAGATACGCAATTTACAAATCAAGGGGGAGCTATTTCAAAAGGGACATATAGTGTCAAAGTAGATGGAAATAAATTATATCTTTTTGATGATAACTCATTAGTGCCTAGATCGGAATATATTTGTTTGGTATTCGAAAAATCCGAAAAAATCCCTGAAGACTGGAAGAAGTATAAAACGGATTGGTAAAAGAAAATCATAAAAAATTTTTGAGGATAAAATAATTGTAAAATTATCGTTAACACAATAGAAATAATACAACAGCCATTGCTTATGCAATGGCTGTTGTTCGGTTAAAAAACTGGAATTATAGATTGGGATTATTTTCTATTTCCTTCTGCGGAATTGTAAATAAATAATACTTACTATTCGGAGCAAACGCTGACTGGTCAGGAAAAGAGAATATAGAATGTCCTCTTCCTCCAACTGTTTTTACGGTTCCATCAGGTGTTGTTATCTGAACCTGTATCGGTTGTCCATTGGCAGTAGTATATGGTTTTCTTGCCACCGTTCCCTGAGTACGGATGATATCAGATAATGAAAACCCCTCACCGAATAACTCTTTTCTTCTTTCGATCAGGACTTCTTTAATAACTTCATTTTGTGATAAAGATCCATTATAAGCATTAGCATTTCTTGCTGTCTTCAATTGATTTAAAACCGCCACAGCATTCGCTTCATTTCCATTTCTTGCTTCAGCCTCAGCTTCGATCAGATACATTTCTGCTGATCTCATGAAGACAATGTCTGCAATAAGATTCGCTTTAAACTTAAACTTCGCATACCTCAAAAGCCCCTCTCTTCCCGGAAGTCCATCCCACTGAAACAACTGATATCGAATATCGTGAGTGTCGAATAAATCTTTAAAATAAGGATCGGCCATAAAACTGTAATAATAGCTTCCCGAAGAAGAAACATCTAAGTAATGAAATGCATAACTTTCTCCTGATTGTTCCTGTGTCTGACCATGACCCCAAATCCATTCCCCATTACCAATATCATTAAATCCATCCTTATATTTTTCGGGAGCCATTAAAGGAAAACCTGTTTTGGCTATTTTTGCAGCTGTAATAGCTTTGGCCCATTCACCCGTATTTAAATAAGTCCTTGCCAACAATCCATTAACCACAGAACGGTCAATCTTATCTTTAATATTTCTTGTATAGTTTTGTAATAAATGGTCGGCTTCAGATAAATCATTTTTAATCAGCGTATACATTTCTTCAAGGCTTGCCCTTTTCTTCCCTACCGAATTCGTTGTCGTTGGTTCAGTATAAATAGGAGCTACTAAGGCATTCTTATCTTTTAAATAGCTAAACTGATAAAAGCTGGCCAGATTTAAATAACAAAAAGCCCGTAAAGCTTTTGCCTGACCTTTAACCTGATCTTTTTTCGATTGGCTTCCCTCTACTCTATCAATACGGCTGATGACATTATTCATATTATTTATTGTGGAATACAACATACTCCAGATAAACTGTGAGCGTCCACCTGTATTATTAACCAGATCAGTAAATGCATAGGCTGAAGCAAAACCATATTTATTGGTTAAGACTGCGACATCACTTCCCATTGCATCACTTGTTCTAAGTACGGTAGAATAACCAATATTAGCATAGTTAGTTCCATCATCATTGAATTTCGCCCAAGCTCCGTTGATCACCGTTTCTGTACTTTCTGCAGTTTTGAACACTTCATCTTCATTGGCCTGATTTGTAGGAGCAGTATCCAAATCATTGGTACACCCTGTAAAAGATAATGCCGCAATCATGACAAGGGATATATATTTTAATTTTTTCATTGTTTAAATTTTAAATGATTAAAGAGTTGCCTGAAGACCAAAAGTTATCGTTCTCATCGCAGGATACCTGTAGTAAGTTGTTCCATCTATACTTTGTTCAGGATCCATTCCTTTGTGTCCATAGAACGTAAGGAGGTTTTCTGCCTGTAAGTAAATTCTAAATTTCTTTAAACCTAATTTTCCAAAATAATCGGAAGGCAACGTATACCCAATACTTACATTCTTTACTCTCGCATACGTTCCCGAATACAAAAATCTTGAAGACACTGAGGTCCAGTTATTTGTTTTCGTACTTAAAGCCGGGACGTCGGTATTTGGATTTTCAGGAGTCCATCTATTGAGCATCTCAGCACTCCATGATGCTCCTGCATTATTTCCGTTAGACATCAGCATCGTATAGTCTGTATCAAGGATTTTTCCTCCAATACTAAACGTGACCAATCCTGAAAAATCAAAATTTTTATAGTTGATACTCGTAGTAACTCCACCGGAAACTTTAGGTAAAGAAGAGCCTTGCAATGTTTTTGTTGCTTTAGCATATTCCGAAGTGGTACCTTCTACTGTATTTCCACTGGCATCCTGGTAAATATACTTCCACAAAGGAGCTCCATTACTCGGATCTACTCCCATCCATTCAGGAATGAAAAAGTCATATACCGAACCTCCGACCTGCAGTAATTTACTTCCGGTAACGATCGACCCTTTAGGAAGCTTGGTAATTCTGTTTTTTAAAGTACTTAAGTTAACATCTACATCCCAGTGAAAATTATCTGTTCTGACCGGAGTTGTAAATAATGAGAATTCAAATCCTGTATTTTTAAGCTCTCCGATATTGGCAGAATAACCACTGAAACCTAAAGATGGAGCTAATGGCATCTCAAATAAAAGGTCCTGACTTGTGCGCTGAAAATACTCTATATTTCCTTTGATCCGGTTGTTAAGGATCGCGAATTCCAGTCCTACATTCAAATTAAGATTAGTCTCCCATTTCAGATCCTCTGTAGGCAGTCTGTTAGCAACAGTTCCACCTTCTCCAAGGTTATTATAAAAGGCATATAAGCTTTGGTAAGCATAATAGATATTTTGATTTCCTTTCATTATTTTATCATTTCCTTGCCCACCATAACTTGCCCGAAGGGTAAGCTGATTAAAGAAATTTAAATCTTTGATAAAGGCTTCGTTAGATGCTTTCCAGGATCCTCCTACGGACCAAAAAGTTCCCCATCTGTTTTGAGGTGAGAACCTTGAAGAACCATCAGCTCTTACTGATCCGGAAATAAAATAAGTATTTTTAAAATCATACTCCGCTTTTCCTAAGAAACTCAGCAATCCTACCCTGTCACTATTTCCACTAAATCCGCCTAATAAAGCAGCTGCATCCGGTTCATAATAATAAGGAAGCGAAAATTGGCTCCTATTTCCCGATATGGTCTGATATTCATAATGATAAAATTCTTGCCCGCCCAAAATATTAAAATGATGTTGGTTGAACTTTTTGTCATAAGTCAGGATATTACTGGTAGTGTATGAAAGCATTCTTGAATTTGTTTTTGTCACTGAACCACCAATCTCACTTCCTTGCCCTAGTAAAGGATTAGAATAATAGTGCCCATTATAATTTACCAAATCGACAGAGAAGCTGGATTTGAATTTTAATTCAGGCAAGAAAGTAAAATCCAAATATCCTTTTCCGGAAAAGTTATCTTCCCTGTTTTCATTTTTATCTAATGGTAAAGTTGCAGCGGCATTCTGATTCTGTAAAGCACTTGTTGGCCTGTATTTTCCAAAATCATAAATTGTATTTCCATTAGCATCAAGTCTGTAACTTCCATCTGCATTTCGCTCATAATAAGGATAAAAAGAAGGAATTACTCTTGCTGCATTAATGATATTATCCTGTCTTGAATCAGAAGAAGGTGGGGCTTCCTGAAGACTATTGGTATAACTTAAGTTAGCTCCTATCGTCAACCACTTTTTGACCTCATTGTTGATCTTTAGTCTTGTACTGTATTTCTTAAAGCCTGAACCGATAGCAATTCCTTTATCATCAAGATATCCCAGTGAGAAAAAGTAATTCCCTTTTTCATTTCCACCACTGAAATCAAGATCTACCTGATTTCTTGAAGCCACTCTCTGCAGAATATCCCTCCAGTCATCATTCCATAAAGCTCTTGCCCCTGGTATTAGTTTGCCATCTGTTCCTACAGGCTTTGCATAATTAAGTCCATAGGGGTTAATTCCTAAAATATTCACCAGATTATCTGTAGCCATTTGAGCGGCCTGTTGCGAGGAAACCTGACCTGATCTATATCCATTTCTCATGGCTTCCCAATATAATTGAAAATACTGATCAGTATTCACCTGCTCATAATCTTTTACCGCTCTGCTGGAAAAACCCTGGCTGATATTAAAATTAATTCTTGATTCCCCTTTTTTTCCTGATTTCGTAGTTACCATGATAATCCCATTGGCACCTCTGGATCCATATAAAGAGCTTGCTGTAGCATCTTTCAGCACACTGATCGATTCAATATCATTGGGACTGATGGAATTAATATTTCCGTCAAAAGGAATTCCATCTACCACAAATAAAGGGCTGCTTGAAGCACTTACCGATCCGATCCCTCTGATACGAATTGTTGCCGTAGCTCCCGGTTGTCCGGATGCGCTCACTGCTTGTAAACCTGCAACCTGACCTTCCAATGCTTTCGTAATATTAGTAACAGGTCTATTGTTAATTTTTTCACTAGAGATTGTTGCTACAGATCCAGTATAACTTGTCCTTTTAGCTTTACCGTATGCTACAACCACAACCTCATCAATATCCTTTTCACGAAGTGTATCTTTTTTTGATTGGATTTCCTGCCCATGAACCGTCACTAATCCTAATAAGAATACAGCGCCAGTAGGAATCCAAATTTTGGCATTAAATAGTTTTTTATTAGCCATAATCAATTTTGTTTATCAAATATTAAAAAATAACCCTTTGCAGAAAAGTCAGCAAAGGGCATCAAGAAATTTGATTAACCAAATGCTTATTTTTCCTTAAAAGGCTGAATGTAACACCTTACTTTACGCAGGTTGTCAAGACTTCACAGGGTCAGTTCCCTCCATCTTTCTTTATAAGCCGATCGAAATATGGTTGCAAATCTAAAAACAAATAGTCTATAAAACAAGTAGACTATTTGTTTTTTTATTTTAAATTCTCAAAATTTAACTTAATTTTTACATAAAAAACCGATAAATAGGCTTTTATGAAAATTACTAAATCATTAAACATGACAAATATCATTATCAATTATTCAAAACTACTATCCAATTATGAACAAAAAAAATGACGCTTAAAAGCGTCATTTTCAACTATTTTGATTCCTACCTATTCCAATTTTATTTGTAAACAAAAATTTTCTGTAGAAATGATGGTATTTAAATTTATAACATCCCAAACGGCCTATCTTACATATTCGATCGCAATACTAAATAGGTTACAAAAGAATTTCGCGTTAGGACTTTCTGTACAGCTACTTCCTTCGCTATAAAATTTATCTGTGGATTCATAATTGTAAAATAAATTTACATCAGTATAAACTAGTACATTACCATCTAAAGTTCCCGCAGCTCCACCTGCACTGTCTTTCATAAATAATTTGGCAGTAGCTGGATATTGTGTTAGTCTACCCATATAACGGTTGGTTTGTAGCTTCGTATTTTCTGGTAAATTCCCAAATATCCCACTGTTTGGCCCCTGAGAGCCCGTGGTAAAAAATGATCCCGGCCTTTGAGAATTAATATACTGTGTAGTATAACCTATATTCAACTTATTGATTGGGCTAAGATTTTGATGCTCTGCATCAATAACAAAGAACTTCTTCTTTTCCTGAATTTTCTGCTTCAAAACAGCGATAGACTGATCAGAAAAATAACTGGTATATACGTAACCAATCCAAATAATATCAGCATTATCTATTGCCGTTGCTAATTCAGAAGGAGTCGCAGTTCGGATATTAACTGTTTCAAAAATAAAATTAGACATTACCACACTTCCATTCGGTCCGAAATTGCTAGGGTTAGTTAATTTAGAGCGGGCAACAGATGAATACGTCCCATTGGAGTCTGTTGATAAAGTTCCATTCCATGCATCAGGAATTACTGAAAGGATCTTAATTACCCTTCCAGACGGTTGATTTGTTACTGTAACATTAAAAGTACAACTTTCATTTCCTCCTGGATTAATAATAGAGTAAGTATAAGTTCCTGTTTGTGCTGGAGTCCCTTCTGCTGAAAGAATGACATATTGCTCTCCTGTATTCTCAAAATTCCCTTCTCCATTAAAACTCATTCCATTAATGGTAGCTGTATTAATTTTATATTTACCTGGGCTGCTCACTGTAACTTTAATTCTTACAGATCCTGCAGCAGGGGAACCGGCATAAAAATTTCCATTAACAACAGGTTCACAGTCGATGGCATATACCGCAGCATTTCCCTGGCACATATTAATCCATTCCATGCTATTCCAAAACTCAAGACAGTGAACTGTTTTATTGTAGATCACCATACCCTCGGAACTTTCATCCGGAGCACCCGAAGTAATAAGAGCATCTCTCTGAGAAGTTGTTAAACGCGGTGGAAGGAAGCCTTTGTCATTAGAAAAAACTTCTAGCGCTGATTTAGAATGCGGGCTAGGAGTATTAATCCCTACTTGTCCATATATTAATAAAAATGGAGCTAGAAAAGATACTAGCCTTAGTAAGTTTTGTTTAATCATCATGTATTGTGTTTTAAAATTATTTACTATGAATATTTGTGTTAGTTAATGGTGAATTTAATGAGCTATATAATTATTTCAACTTTTATATTCTCTTAAACTATTTTATATTTTTAAATAAGGTTTTGTAAGCATTACTATAATATTTAGAATAGAAATGTCTTCTTCCATTTCGCTACAGTATTTCTACTTATCTTAAATTGATTAGATATTTCGGTATTACTATAACCATTTTTCTGCTGAAGCTCTAAAATTCTTGTGATCGTAAGCTTATCATAAGATCTATGTCTTTGATTAAACCGCTCTGTTTCCATATCTTTTAAACCAAAAATAATTTGGTTCAGTTCAAGCACATCCAGTACTGCTAATCTTTTTTTCTGTAAGATCGTTCTACAATTTTCAAATTTATCCGGGTACTTCATCTGAATCATATCCATATAAATTTGTTTATAATCAGGACCTTGTTCTTTCATAAACTCTTAATTATTATTTGAACTTACTAGTATTTAAAAAATTTTGGCTCAATACCAAAATTTAATTAAGATTTCCATTATACCTACTAATCCATTTATAGAGTGTTGTCCTCGGAATTCTATATTCTTCTATTATCTGAAGTTTTGTTTTTTGCCCTGTGTTTATAAGTTCCAAAATAAAATCGATTAGCTCTTTTGTATATATGTTTTTTCGGAATTGTGGCAAAACAAACTTTTGCTTACTATCCACAGTATTAAATTGAGCATTACCCAGAGGAGCAAAAATAATCAGATGCTGGGTATAAATTCTAAAAAAATCATACTCTAAAAGCTTGCTATACTTAAGAAGAAGCTCGGTAGGGAGCTCCTTTTGTCCCAATACTTTATATACCTCATCTTCGCTAGTATTAAGAAATTTACAGATACGAACAATAGAAATATCTATTTCTTCAATTCTTTTCTTAATACATTCTCCTATGTGGATATCTTTAAAATCAAAATTCATTCTTAAAACCTTAACATAAGTTAGATAGATCTTCAATCAAAAAATTTGCTTTATTTTCTATCAAAAACAACAACGCCCCTCATTTGTCTTTCAAAATCAATCCGGACATAGATACCAAATACAATAGCAGATTAAAAAATATTCTTTTTTAAACAAAATATTAATCATCATTTGTGTTCTTTACTCTAATAATAACATCGTATGAATATTTAGTTATATTAGAAATATCTTGCATTCTTAATTTCCTCATACAAAACATTCAAGATCAACTAAACACACAACAATAACTCCACAAAAAAGATTTGGCATTTTTTAACCTGCCATACATTTTTTTTATATAATTTAGCCAACGAAAATAAACTATTGATGGAAGATGTTTTACTTAGTTTTCACTTTTTTTGAAGTTCTGTTGCAAAGTTATTATTTATAAGTGCAGAAAAAATTAAATTGTAAATGAGAATCCATAAAATGACTTACAATCAGTATACAACTGTAAAACAGATAATTAAATAAGTGAATTACCAAAAATCAATTATTTAACCTGTCTAAAACAATTTAAACAGCTGCATTGAATGCAAAAAAAAGAACAAATAAAAAAATTAAAGCTAGAGTTGATGGATAGATATGTTGCTATCATGACTTTCATATTAGCTGCTTATGTTATCATCTTTACATTTTTGACTCCAGACAAAATAATGTCATGGTATATAGCACTCGGTTTAATTCTTTTAGGTGGTCCTTATTTATTTACGCGAAAAAGATTTTCACCTGATTTCCTTGTACACTTCTTTCTAATTTCTGTTCCTATATATAGCTTTTATATTATACTAGCCTTTTGGGAAAACTCTGTAGCATGTTTTTCTATATTGCTACCCATTCCATTAGGTGCTTATATATTCTTTTCTAAAAAAGAAGTCTTATTATACACATTGTATGTTGTATTGACCATCATTACCATTAGCATAGTAGCCAACAATTTCAATTTCAATTTTCCTAAGCATACACAAGAAGAGATTAAATTTAATGATACGCTTCTCTTTATTTCAAATATTTCAATTGTCTTTTTATTGATTTATTATAAAGATAAAATTAAAAGACCGGAAGCATTAGACCACCCTACCCCACCAGATTCCCTTGTATTGTCCAAAAATGAAAATGTAAGTAAGGTGGTCATCAAAACAACACCTGATCCTATAGATGCTGAGGCCTTTGAAAAGTTATTTGAAAAAATAGAAACGATAATGAGCCAGGACATGCTTTTTAAAGATCCTAAGTTTAATCTTTCAAGACTAAGTGTAGTTTTAGAGGTTAACAGTTCTTATATTTCCAAAGCTATCCGCTATAAAGGGTATCCAAACTTCAATACCTTTCTTAATAATTATAGGATTAATTATGTGAAAAAATTATTCACAGAAATTGATTTCCAAAAAGCTACCTTAATGTACATTTATACTGAATCCGGCTTTTCAAATCAATCAACATTTAACAGAGTCTTTAAACAAATCGAAGGAATAACCCCGTCAGAATATATTCAACAGAATCTATAATTCATAACAATTTATATGAATTATATGCAGGTCTGTAAAAGACGGATTTCTGTCTGTTTATCAATTGAACAATTTTGAAATCCTAACACTATTCGATATATTGACCGATAAACAAGCACTGAATGAAAGAGGTGCTATTAAAATATTTACTTCTTAAATAGCCTCCCCTTCTTCTTCATTGCCGGATATTCCAAAAATTGTGTTTTTTTAGGCCTCAATTCAGAATTTACTAGAATCTGTTTTTCTTTTTTAAAGTCCTATTGCAAAGTTATTCTTTACAATTTCAGAAAAAAATTAATCATAAATGAGAATCTAGAAAATGGCTTACAATTAGTATACAACTGTCAAACAGCTAATTAAATGATTGATTTTTGATAATTCATTTATTTAACCCATTAAAACAATTTAAATAACCACATTGAATGCAAAAAGAAAAACAAATAACATTCTCTTTCCGTTCCATCAATATTTAACAGAAATCTCCATACGAAATGTATTCGTCAGAATCTATAATTTATAGCAGTAATAGTCTAAAGAAATATTTATCTTTGAGTAAATATTTTCTATGAAAGTTTTGATTATAAATGGGCCTAATCTTAATCTCTTAGGTACCAGGGAACCTGAAATTTACGGTTCTATATCGATGGAAGAGTATTTAGAAAAATTAAAATCTGAATTTCCTTCTTATGAATTGGGGTATTATCAATCTAATATTGAAGGTGAATTGATTAATAGGTTACAAGAAGATAATTTTGATGCTGTAGTAATTAACCCGGGAGCCTTTACACATTATTCTTATGCAATCGCTGACTGCTTAAAAAACATTCAGAAACCTAAAATAGAAGTGCACATCAGCAATATCTACAAAAGAGAAGAATTTCGCCAGAAGTCTGTGACAGCTACTTATACAGATGCAGTACTATCAGGGTTTGGATTACAAGGATACAGATTAGCATTGCTCAGTTTTTAAATTACAATTGATATACACATAAGAAAAGCCTCATCAATGATGAGGCTTTTTTTATCTTTATATTGTTTGTTCTTGTAGTTGAGGACCTGAAGGAATTAGTTTTTTCCCTTCCTCAGTATTACAATACTGTTCAAAGTTTTTGATGTATCTTGAAGCTAAATCTTTAGCTTTTTCTTCCCATTCAGAAACTTCATTATAGGTATTTCTAGGATCTAAAATCCCTTCAGAAACATTCGGTAATGAAGTTGGAATTTCTAAATTCATGATCGGAACTTTTGTTTTAGGAGCCTTTTCTATTGATCCATCAATGATGGCATCGATAATTGCTCTTGTATCCTTCAAA
This sequence comes from Chryseobacterium piperi, assembly GCF_002285635.2. NCBI lineage: Bacteria > Pseudomonadati > Bacteroidota > Flavobacteriia > Flavobacteriales > Weeksellaceae > Chryseobacterium > Chryseobacterium piperi. Next base: position 2,861,999 of record NZ_CP023049.2, read on the forward strand.
GAAATTCTTTTTCCGGTACCATTCCAACCTGTATTCACTAAATAAGCTTTAGCACCGTGTTCTTTCATTTTACCAATTAATGTTTTTGAATACATTGTTGGATGTAATGTAAGGAAAGCTTCACCAAATGCTGGCGAGAATGATGGTTGAGGAGAAGTAATTCCTCTTTCAGTTCCTGCCAATTTAGAAGTATATCCACATAAGAAATGGTATTGAGCCTGATTTTCATCTAAAATAGAAACCGGAGGCAATACGCCGAAGGCATCCGCAGAAAGATAAACAATCTTCTTAGCATGTCCTGCTTTTGAAGGCAAAACAATTTTATTAATATGATAGATTGGATAAGAAACTCTGGTATTTTCAGTGATAGATCCGTCTGTATAATCAGCAATTCCATCATTCACAACAACATTTTCAAGAAGTGCATCTCTTTTTATTGCTCTGAAGATATCTGGTTCTTTTTCTTCTGATAAATCAATTACTTTAGCGTAACATCCTCCTTCATAGTTGAATACCCCGTTATGGTCCCAACCGTGCTCGTCATCACCAATAAGATATCTTTTCGGATCTGCAGACAATGTTGTTTTTCCTGTTCCGGAAAGGCCGAAGAATAGAGCAACATCTCCTTCTTCACCCACGTTAGCAGAACAGTGCATTGATGCCATACCTTTCAATGGAAGGTAGTAATTCATCATTGCAAACATTCCTTTTTTCATTTCTCCTCCATACCAGGTACCACCAATAATTTGCAATTTCTCAGTAAGATTAAACATTACAAAATTTTCAGAATGCAATCCTTGTGCTTCCCAATTTGGATTCGTCGTTTTAGAACCATTCACTACAGTGAAATCTGGTTCTCCAAAGTGTTCCAGCTCGTAATGAGATGGACGGATGAACATATTAGTAACGAAATGCGCCTGCCATGCAACTTCTACAATGAATCTTACTTTAAGTCTGGTATCTGCATTTGTCCCACAAAAAGCATCTACAACATAAATTTTCTTAGAAGAAGAAAGTTGGTCTAGCACTAATTCTTTACAAGACTGGAAGATTTCCGGTGTCGTAGGTAGGTTTACTTTACCATCCCAGAAAATTGTGTCTCTTGTAACATCATCCTGAACTATATACCTGTCTTTAGGAGAACGGCCAGTAAAAATTCCCGTTTTTACTGATACTGCACCTGATTCTGTAAGTTCAGCTCTCTCAAAACCCTGATTTTCAGGAGAAACTTCGGCTTGATATAATTCTTCGTAAGAAGGATTATAAATTACTTCATAGTTTCCTTTAATCCCTAATTTTTGTAAATCCTGGATGATTTTAGCGTGTTTCATTTTACTTATATTTTCTATTTCTTTATTTAGTCCAACAAAATTAAATATTAATTAATTGTTAAAGGTGATTAAATATAATGATATAAGTCAGAATGACAAAGAAAAATGAAGAGTTGTAAATTACTGTTTATGAATTAATTATATCATCCCATTCGAAAATAGTAGTAAAACCTTTTCCCCAAAAATAGTCCCTAAAGCCCCTGAATTTGGTACTCATCACAAAATCTCCACCCCAGGCACCCAAACTTTTTACAAAAACTGGACAGTCAGTGAAAATTTTTTCCTTAACTGTAGGAATTTCTAAAAAATCAGAGATTTTTTGTTCATGAAAGGTCATTAATTGCGAAAAATTATCCAATTCATTACATAATAAAATTTTTCTTGTAAGATTCGAAAACTCTTCTATAAGATATGGAGACTTTATTTTTGACTTGTACAGACTTATCGCTTCTCTACTGTTTTGCTTTTGGTTTAAATGGATAAAAATCAATTCATTTTTGAATTCAGGATTAAAATTTATCTTTTCATACTGAATTTCCGGTTTGCTTTGATAGAGAATTGCTGACTTTTCTTTTGCGACAGCAATATCATACCCACTTCCTCCTAAACTGATATTATTTAAATGAAAAGGATCTATTCCAGACCATTCCGCCAGATTATTCATCAAGGTAGAACTACTGCCAAGTCCATAGTCGGCAGGAAACTGAAGATTTGTTTTTAAATGATATGAAGAAGAGGATTTGAATCTGGTCTCCGAAAGGGACTGAACGTTTTTTAAAGTTTTTAAAATAAATTCAGCACTTGCCTGGATATTGGTTTCCAAAATTTGCCAGTGATGATAGTCAATGACAGCCTTCAGCCATAATTGATTTTGATGATAGGCTTCCCAGTAAACCAGAGATCGCCCATCTTTTGATTCTTCAAAGAAAAACTCTTGTCCCAGCCTGGTAGATACCGCTAAGACAAGAGCTCCATCGATAGCGAAATATTCTGAAGTAAGCATCAGCTTTCCCGGTGAAAATATCTCGCCCATATTTTTTTATTAGATTGCAGAAGCTACAGCTACAGAACTATCAATTTTTTTGATTAATCCTTGTAATGTTTTTCCAGGTCCAACTTCTACGAAATTGGAAGCTCCATCTTTGATCATATTCTGAACAGATTGTGTCCATTTTACAGGACCTGTCAACTGTGCAATCAGATTTTTCTTAATTTCATCTGGATTGGTAACCGCTGTTGTTGTAATATTCTGGTAAACCGGAATAGTTGCTTTTCGGAATTTAGTAACCTCAATAGCCGCTGCCAGTTTCTCTTGTGCCGGCTGCATCAAAGGCGAATGAAATGCTCCATTAACCGGTAACAATAAAGCTCTTTTAGCTCCAGCTTCTTTTAGTTTTACGCAAGCTTCTTCTACAGCTGCTGTTTCTCCGGAAATCACTAATTGCCCAGGGCAGTTATAGTTTGCCGGAACTACAATTCCGTTGATTTGAGCACAAATCTCTTCAACCTTAGCATCTTCAAGACCTAAAATTGCTGCCATTGAGCTTGGATTGGCATCACAAGCTTCTTGCATTGCTTTGGCTCTTTCGGATACTAACTTCAGCCCATCATCGAAAGATAAAACACCGTTAGCCACCAATGCTGAAAATTCTCCTAAAGAGTGCCCTGCAACCATTTCAGCTCCAAGACCATTTACTGCTTTCAAAGCAGCCACTGAATGTATAAAAATAGAAGGTTGGGTAACCTCTGTTTTCTTAAGATCATCATCCGTCCCATTAAACATAAGGGACAAAATATCAAAACCTAAAATTTCATTGGCAGATTCCATCAAATCCTTTATGTCTTTTCGAGAATCATATAATTCTTTTCCCATCCCAACGAATTGAGAACCCTGCCCAGGAAATACAAGTGCTTTCATGTATTAATTTAAAATATTATGCAAATATAAGTATAATGATAAGATATTCTTTGGTTCAGCCAGTCCCTAATTCTAAGGGACTAGTCTGATTACGCGGTACCCTGTATTAACATAGGCACCGTTTGCTTTAGATTTTACAAATTCAAATTTCGTAGCAAGTTGAGTCTGCACTTTATTCATCTGCTTAAAGATCTCCCCTCTTCGGTTTTCTCTTGTCAACATATCGTTAACTACATCAAACCCAATAATTGCATATTTTGGAGGAGTCTTACAGTACTTACTTTTATAAGCCGCTAAAATTTCTTTTTCAAAGCTTCCATCAGTATTTATCTTTCTATCCATCAGATAAACTAAACTTGCCTGACTAAGGTCATCCACTTTTTTCTCAAAACTTGGGGCATAGTACATACTGAACGCTTTAATACCCTGTACTTCTTTTGACAATGCAATAACCTTATTTGAAAAAGCATCTCCTGCAGCAGCGTCACCACTTGCTAAAATTGCAATCACAGGTGCAGACTGACCGGTCATCAGATTTTCATCAGATTTGATATCTGCAGGTGAATTAACAATAATTATATTCGGATTTTTAACTGCTTTCTCAAGACTGTTCTTAATGTAATTGGCATTTTCTTTCTTGCTATCCGCAACAATATAAATCTTTTGATCTGAATATACCGCTTTTACTTCGTCTACAATTTTATCTGCATATGCCTGATCATTGGTTTCAATGATGACCAGATTACTGTAGTTATATAGTTCCGGAGAATTGGCAAATGGTGCCACAACCGGAATTTTCTGAGCTTTTGTAAAGTCTAAAACATCAATAACGTTAGACTTAAAGAATGGACCAATGATAAGGTCCGTATTATTAGGGTTGATTTGAGTCAATGAGTTTCTAAATGAAGCTTCATTTCCTGAGTCAACAATTTTAATATCTAGTTTTTGTCCATTTCTGGCATTTCTTTCAACAGCTAATTTTGCTCCTGTAAGGAAATCCATTGCCATTGATCTATATTGAGTCTCATTAGTGCTATATCCAAAAGGAAGCATCAATACAACACTTAACGCATCACCACTTTTCTTCACATAAGCAGGATCCAGTTTTTTGATTTTTAAAACCATTCCTGTTTTTAAACCATGTGACAAATCCGGGTTCAAAGCAATTAAGTCATCAATAGAAATTCCATATCGGTTAACAATAGAGAAAACCGTATCTCCTTGTTGTACAGTATACGTTACATATTCATCAGTCGCTTCATTAGCCCCATTTGATGAACTTACAGAAGATTTTTCATTTCCGGAATCCATCTTCGTTTTAGAATTAACCTGCTCTGTCACCACAGCAGATCCCATCTTCTTAACTTTTATAGACTCACCAGGTTTTAATCCTTTTTCTTCCAATCCAGGATTTAAAGCAAAAAGCTCCTGCTGGCTGATTCCGAATTGTTTTGCAATTCTGTAATAATTATCTTTCGGCTGTATGGTATAGTTTTCCGCGTTTTCTGTAACAGTAGACTTCGTGGATACTTCAGCCGGCACTTCAGTTGGCTTTGTAGCAATTACTTGTTGCTGATCTCCACCATATTTTTTAATGCTATCAAGAGGCAACGTAATTTCATCTCCGATTTTCATATTCGAATCCAGTTCAGGATTAAGCTTTCTTAAATCGGTTTCAGAAATACGGTATTGTTTTGTGATGCCATAAATAGTTTGTTTAGGCTGCAAAACAATTTTTCCAACTTGTGCGTTTGATTTAGCTTTTTCTATAATAGCTGCTTTGGAAACTGAAGTAGTTGCAGTCGTTTTATCAGATTTCACAGTTAAAACATCTCCAATTGCCAACTTCCCATCTTTAAACTTTGGATTGAGTTTCAGCAATTCATCTACAGTCATGCCGTATTTTCTAGCAATATTATACGGATTGTCACCTTTTATTACGGTGTGCGATTGCTGAGCGGAAACACCCAAAATCATACATAAACTGGATAGAATAAAAAACCTCTTTATCATAGTCGATAATTATAATTTACAAAAATACTCCTTTAAAATTAAATGGCAACAATTATTAATTTTGATTCTTGAACCACCATCTCTTCTAAACAAGTTTCAAGCCATGAATATCCATAATCTGCAAAGAATACGCTAAAATTATAAACCCTTTCCTGCCAGGTTTTAGAAGGGTGTACTTCTAAAAACAATTTTTCTAATCTTTCAAGCAATTCACTTTGTTTTATTTTTTCTGCATGCAACAGACGTTTTTTCATTCTTTTAAAAGATTTAAGCTGTCTTACTTCTTCAGCTTTAACCATATTTCCAAAAGATTTCTCTGTCGTTTCAGCGATCGTCTGCAGCTCCGAAAAATTGTTTATTAAAAGCTGCTCTTTCTCTTCAAGCAGTCTAAGAATAGTGTGATCTTCTAAAATCTTACTATTGGTGATGCTGGTAAAGTTTTTAAAGAAATCTTCAATTTTTAAATGAAGCTTCTCCATCTTCCTCATTGTCTTTTCTTTTAAAAAGAGCATAGAGTTCCTTGGTATTAAAATAGGAAAAGGAATATTAATTTTTGAAAAATAATCTTTAAGCTCCAGCCAATACATAATCTCAGCATTTCCTCCAATATAAGCCAGATTAGGCAATACCTTTTCCTGATAAACCGGACGCATTAAAGCATTAGGACTAAACTTTTCAGGAGCATTTTCCAATTCATTTAAAATTTCCTCCTTAGTAAATTGAATTGGTGTATCTACAATAGTATACTTCGTTCCGTCAAACTCTATTCTGTCTCTCGTCTCCGAAAGATAGAACAGGTTAATCTCACGAGGGTTCACCTGCACTTTACCGTATTTTTCTGTAAGAAAATCTACTTTTTCTTTGGATACCTTGAATAATTCGGAGTGAAGCAATTCCTCTTTAAAAATATCTTTTACCTGATTCTTTAATTCTTTAGAATCCCCGTCAATAATTAATAACCCAAAATTGGAAAAGAGTCTGTTGACTAAGATTTTAATGGCTTCCGTAAGAGTATTTCCAAGCTTGTATGCTTCTTTTAGCATCAGGATAAGCTCCGTCCCAAAAACAGAATCCTTAAACTCCCGCTCAAATTCAGATATGAAAAAAGTATCAGTTACAGGTATTCTTCCAACAGGGCCGCCCGACTTTTCATTGATCTCATAATAATTGCATTCAGTTTTAAAATGATTAATTTCCGCAAAATCATGATCTTCTGAAGCCATCCAATATACCGGAACAAAATTAAAATCAGGAAAATTGGATTTTAAATAAGAGCAGGTTTTAATTGTCTGTAAAATTTTATAAACAAAAAAAACAGGTCCGGAAAACAAATTCAACTGATGCCCAGTTGTAATTGTAAATGTATCCGGAAGCTTTAAATTATTTAAGTTTTCTTTTTGTTTTGTTGACAATACGAGACCTGAAAGCTGATGTTCAAATGCCTCAAAGAGAACAGTTCTTTGTTCTGATGTAAAAGACTCCTGTTTTAAGTGAATCTGTTTTGTAAAATGATCTAAAGAAAATGTATTTTCTTCAAAACCCTCAATTTTATGATCTAAAAAATCTTTGATCAACTGAGGGATACTTTCTATATCGTTAAATGATATTTTATTAATTGTTTTCAACTGTCATTACGCTTTTAGTTGAACAAATACCAAACAATTCCAAGATTCAGTCTAAAGTCATAAACCGGATAGTGTGGAAAAGCATAGGCTTTATTTGATGAAATAAGAGTCCCTATCTGCTGTCCTTCAATAAAGAAGAACATTTTTTTCACTTTCATATTAATATAAATATCGGCAATAGGCTGTCCACCGATTGAAAATGAATTGGCATTAGGTAATATATATTCGTTAAGAATCGGGAAATATTCTCTGGAAGCAAATTTCGAGAAATAATATACTTTTAACCCCGCCTGTATTTCAGCTGCATTTTTAAATGCTTTGGTCTGATAAAAGAAGTTAGCTCTACCAATAAAACCAGGCATTGGATACAATTCTTTATTCGTCAATGCATTCTGAAACTGCACTCTCGTATTTAAATGATATTTTCCAAAGCTGAACGTTGCATCACCTCCTATCTGAGAAATATTCAATGAGCTTTGGCTTTGTCTAGGCATTGCCGCAGCATCTAAATAAGTATAATTATCAATTCTGAAATAGTTTACAAATAATTCGGTCTTAAACCATTTTAAATTGATATTCCCACCAATTTCAGTAATAGACTGATTTTTGGCATCCCCAAGGTAATAATTAAAATTATTGTATACCGATGTATTTAAAATGTAATTAAATGATGGATAAGCACTTTGAAAGTTTACTTTAGCATTCACAAAATAATCTTTAATCGGCTCGAACTTTAAATTATTGGTTGTTTTTATATAACTTCCAAACTGGCTCCCATTTGAAAATTCAAGAAATGAGTTTAGCTGGATCTTATTTAAAAGTTTTACCTGGAGATTTCCTACTGCCCCTATCCTGTTCTCTTTAATTTCATTAGGAATTGCTAAAATAGGTAAGTTAATTTGTGTCGCTCCAAATTTTATCATCTGATAGCGCACACCAACATCTAGTTTGAATTTTTCATTATCCCAGACCAGACTTACGGTATTGCTTAAATTATTGGAGTACTTTTTGGTTGAAAGGGGAAAGTTACCCACAATTTCAGCAGGTGAATCAAACCAATAATTCTCTAAACCTCCCTGAGCATAAAAATATTTATTTCCTTGATTAGAAATTGTATGACGTATTCTAAAAGGAAATTTTTCTGAATTGAATGGAGTAAACTGATGGCTTAAATAATACCTCCTATACGCAAACTGCGAGCTTGATCCTGCAAGATTCACCTGCATATTTTGCCTGTTTCTGGAGTTGCTGTCTCCGTTTTGAAAAAGACTATCAACTGCTATCCCTCCATTTTCCTGATTGTTTACATTTTGATGCAGGTAGTGGGCAAATAATTCGTAATTTCCACTTTTACTGACATAATGCCCGGAGAATAAAGTATTATTATTAGCGGCCAATGAATTTCTGTAAAGGCCTTGTGAACGAAGTCCCATATATTCTAAAGCAAAATTAAATCTCTTCCCAATATTTTGGGTATAGGTCGATTTTAGCGCAGCACCATTTCTCATTGAATTATGATAAACGAATGTCGCTGTCGGTGTTTTTACATCATAATACTTAATATCATCAATCCCCAGAATTCCGTAGGATTTATTAGAAGGAAGTAAAGATAAATTTTGTTCTGCATTGACTTCGTAAGAAAGAGGATTAAATCCTGCTCCTATATTCGGAAGCTGGGCTCTCCCAAAATTATCCCTGTTATTATATTGCGTGAAGACATAAGTCTTATCAACAGTCATGACCGTATCAAATATCTTTTTCTCAGAAAATTGAGTCTGATACAAATAGTCATTGATTGTAGGCTTAAATATCTTTAAAGAATCTTTTTTCCCTGAGTCGATCACTAATGTATCTTCCGGTTTTTTCTCAAGCGTATTAGCGTCCGTTTTATTAACTACCTGTGCTTTAGAAAGACTACCAAAGAAAAGGATTATAAGAAATATGTATTTCATTATCTGATTTTGTGAGACAAAAATAAGAAATAAAAGGAAATAAAAAGCCCTGCTTCGAGCAGGGCTTTTAGATTATATTTTTATGGATAATTAATATCCGGGGTTTTGCTGAATGACTTTATTTACATTAATTTCATCCTGAGGAATTGGAAGTGTCCACTTATAGCTACTCATCGGAAGGTTGGAAGGGTTACCCGCCGGATAGTTTGCAGAACTGGAAGAATAATCAGCAGGATCCCGATCAATTCCAACTCCAGCCAAAGTACCAAGTCTTTTCAAATCGATGTACCTGTATCCCTCATATGCAAACTCAATTCTTCTTTGCTTAAGAATTTCTCTCCAGGCTTGTGTCGCATTTGTAAATGCAGGCACCATCTGAGGAGTTGAAAAACGAGCATCCAACAAAGTCTTGACAGCTAAAGCCGCTCCTGCTAAATCTCCTGCTGCCGTTCTGGCTTCTGCTTTAATCATATACATTTCTGACAATCTCATTACTTTGATGTCATTATTAAAACCATTATTAGCAGTAGTTGCAGCAGTTTGAGTTCCTGATTCTACCCCGCCGTGCTTGTTGATAATTAATCGATCACTATTTCTGTAATCCGGGGAAGTTGCATAATTTGGATCTACAACTGATGACGGAGCAATAATAACATTTGCTCGAACATCAGGCAAGGTTCTTATTAAAGAATCCCGTAAATTATTGGGATTTAATAAATTATGTAAGGATCGACCCACTTCATAAAAAGGAGAACCTGCCAAATTGGGTCTTATGGAGCACCATCCATTATGAAGATTATTGGCCTGAGAATTTTGATTATTTGTTCTTTTAAATTTAAAAATCACCTCAGAGTTTTCGGGTTGCGTATCGTTAAAAAATAGTTTTCGGTACTCATCTTGAGTCGCTAAAGTAAGCCCCGAGCTTGTGATTACCGTATCAGCCCAAATCTCAGCATTCGTATAGTCTCCCTTATAAGCAAAAGCTCTTGCTTTTAATCCTCTTGCAAAGTTGATATTGGCATAAATATTTACAAAAGCAATACTATTATTTGTAAATATAGAAATCGCATTGTTTAAATCTTCGTGAATAAATGAATAAAACTCACCATTCGTTGCTCTTGGATTTTGCTTTTCTTCTAACAAAAATACCCGATTGGCTAAAACAGCAGCAGGTGCATTCTCATCTTTAAGGTTCGTAGAAAAATATGACATCAACTTTAAATGACAATATGCCCTCACCGTTAATGCCTGAGCCTTCAAGTTAGCAATTCTCCTTGCATCTGTAGTATTTACCGGAGTAATTTTATCTACATATGAAAGAACTCTATTAATCCTTGCAAGTGCAAAATAAGTTTCATTCCATAGCCTTATGGGACTTGATTGTCCGGAATTCATAAAGAAAATATATTCAGTGGTAATGCCCTGACCTCCATTGGCATAACCTATCCCTACTTCATCCGTAAAAACAGATGCGAAAACAGACTCTGTTCTGTCAGTAAGCAACAGATAGGCTGAGTTCATAACCAGACTAATATCATTACTTGTGGTTAATGCTTCTTCTTCCTCTAGAGAGCCTGGTGTATATGGTTCCAACAAATCGTTTCTACAAGAAACTAAAAATAGGCTACTCACTAAAATTACTGCATTTATTATTTTTTTCATTTTTTTATTATTAGAATTTGACATTAACACCTAAGGTGTACGTTCTTGGGGTTGGGTACTGATAGAGATCAGCATTCCTGCTGCTTTCAGGATCAAAACCTCTCCATTTTGTCCATGTGTAAATATTTTCACCTTGTAAGATGATAGAAAGATCTTTGATAAAAGTACCCTGAATAACACTTTTAGGAAGCCTATATCCCAATTGAGCATTTCTCAATCTTACATATGATGCATTGACCAGGAATCGATCTGAATTAACATCAGCCGCTAGATTGGCTGCATTCAGCGCCGGCACATCCGTATTTCTGTTATTGGGAGTCCAGGCATTCAGCAAATCTCTTGATACATTGAATGTTCCTAAATTTGAAGGATCCATAGCATTAGCTAAATCATCATCAAATCTCGATACATTGGAAACAAATGTAAAGGTTGTACTAAGAAAGAACCCTTTCCAATCAAAATCAAATCCGAACCCTCCTTGGTATTTTGGAAAATAATTATATTTCGCCAGTTTTCTATCGGCATCAGTAGGGTTTTCAGTAGGATTTCCATTAATATCTTCAAATAAAAGATTTCCGTTTTCAGGATTTACACCCAGGTAACGATATACATAAGGCAAATAAGGCAAACTTCCATTTTGAGAACGGTAAATTGGGTTAGCTCTATCATTTAGCCTTGTATCTATTAATCCCAGCGGATAATTATCAAATGTTTGTTCGTTCATTGCAGCATTAGCCCTTACTGTTAAAGTAATATTCTCATTTTTTAGGATATCAAAAGCTAAATTAAGTTCTAATCCCTTGTTGAGCATAGTAGCATCTGTGTTTCGGATTATAGACCGAACGCCTAAAATCGGTGCAGTTGGATCTGGCATAAATAAATCAATCGTTTTTTTATTGTAATAATCAAAAGATCCCCTAAACCGTCTCTTATACAATTCCCAATCCAATCCAATATTATAGGTTTTAGTCGTCTCCCATCTTAATTGAGGATCTCCGAACGAAATATTATAAGTTTGTGAACCATTATAAGTACTGCTAGCTGCTGAAGGGATTGAATATATATCGGTATATCTTGGTGGATTTAACCCTGCGAAAACAGTTCCCTCAACAATCCTCTGATTTCCAACTGTTCCAATAGACCCCCTGATCTTTAATTCATTAATAAATGAAACATTTTTCAGAAAATTCTCTTCACTTATATTCCATCTTCCCCCTAGAGACCAGAATGTTCCCCATTGCAAATCCCCAATAAACCTGCTTGTTCCATCTCTTCTTACCGTAGCAACAAACCCATACTTCTTTTTGTAATCATAATCAAAATTCCCAAAATAAGAAATCAGATTATATCTAATCTGTCCTGAAGAAATTATAGGAACATAAAAATCATTAGTAGACATATCGCCAACATAGCCTGAACCTGAACCTGGAACAAATGTTTTTGGATTGAGTCCTCTTTGCCTCATATTATCAGTCTGTAAATTGGCAAAATTATACTCTAAATTTCCTGATACATTGAAAGTATGATTTCCAAATACTTTAGAATAATCTAAACCTACCAAATTATTATATGTAAATTCTCTTCTATTATTAATATCCTCAAACCCTGTAAATTCTTGACCAGATGCCTGAAATAATAAAGCGTTAAAAGAGTTTGGAAACTCAGATTGGGTGAACCTTGTACTTAATAGTTGAGCATTGACTCTCATTTTAGCGGTAAGGTCTTTCACTATTTTATAAGAAACTTCCGATGTAAAATCCAGCCTTGTCTCATCAGTTAAATTATAATATTGGGTTAATTTATCTACCAACATTAAAGGCGTATACAGCAAAGTCCCGTTAGCCTGATATAACTGGTGCAACTGTCGCGAATTCTGATATTGGGAAGGAGAGACATAAGGAGCCCCTAAATAAGCTCCTGTAACGTAATTCCTATTAATGGCTCCAGTTCCCAGGCTAGTTGCTTCATTATTTTTTGAAAAACCAGCTGCAATACCAAGATAATACTTAAACTTATTATTTTCTGATCTTCCGTTAATATTAGATCTCACATTAAACCTTTGCAAACCTGTGGTTTCCAAAAGACCATCTTGATTAAGATAGCCCACAGAAGTATATGAGTTGAAATTTTGACCTCCCGTTTCAACTCCCAATGTATGGCTTGATAAAATAGCAGGTCTAAAGAAGTAATCTACCCAGTTCGTATTAATCCCAAAATTGGCAATAGCATCATCTGACATGGTTGACCCCTGACCAATTCCATATCTCTTTTCTAATGTCAACAACTGCTTGGAATCAGCATAATTATATCTTTGATTTTGTAGAAAGGACACTCCAAGCTGACTTGAATAATTAAAATTTAATCTTCCTGCTCCATATCTTCCTTGCTTGGTTTTAATCACTATAACACCATTGGATCCTCTATTTCCATATTCAGCAATTGAAGTGGCATCTTTAAGCACCTGCATGCTTTCAATATCATTCGGATTTAAAGATCTGAAAGAATCACTATTCGATGGAAAGCCATCAATAACATATAACGGATCTGTATTTGCTCCGTACGTACCTACTCCTCTAATAACTACCTGAGGCCTTGCTCCAGGTTGCCCCGAACTTGCTGTAATATTAACCCCTGCAAGCTGCCCTTGAACAACATTCATGACATTTGCATTGGGCCTGTTTTCTATTGTCTCGCTACTAATAGATGCGGTCGAGGTTACAGCCGTTTTTTTAGTAACCGTTCTGTACCCCTGCACAACAACTTCTTCAATCTTAGCCTCCCTTTGGAGGGTATCATTTTTTGCCCTTTGGGCAAATAGTGTTGAGCCGGTAAAAAATAAAGCTGCAACACTAAACACATGTAGTTTTACATTCATATTAACAATTTTTAGGTTATTTATGAAAATAAATATATTAATAACAATTAACATATACATAATATAAATAACTAAAAACCAATACATTAAATAATTATCTATATCACAATTTCAGAAAAATATAAATATATATACGCTGAAATTGTTAATAAAATATTTAAAAAAATAAAAAATACAATATATAATTACCAAAACTTCGTTAATAAAAAAAACGAGATATTTAGAACCATTCTAAATTAAAGACTCCTTTTAAATCCTAATTATTACCCCTATCTAATTAAACACAAAAAAAAGCCCTGCTTATAGCAGGGCTTCATTATTATATGATTATCGTTAATTAATAACCAGGGTTTTGCTGAGCATTTGGATTTGCAGAAGTCTCCTTAACTGGAATAGGTAAGGTATACTTATAGCTATTATTCGGAAGGTTGGTAACCGGAACCGTATCATCAATAGCATTTCTATCCATAGTTACACCTGCAATTGTCGCAAGTCTTTTCAAGTCGATATAACGGTGACCTTCTAAAGCCAACTCTATTCTACGCTCTTTTAAAATATCAGCGTATGCAAATTGTGCACTTGAATAAGCAGGGGTTGTTGCAGTTCCCGCATAATTTCTTGCAACTCTTACTTTCTGAATTAAATCGTGAGCTACTGAAAGGTTACCCTCAGCAGTTTCAGCCTCAGCTAAGATAAAATACATTTCAGACAATCTGAATACTTTAAGGTCATTTCTTGTAGCCGTACTCGTTTTACCTGGGTATTTATCAATAATTATAGCATCATCTAAAGGATCCTGATTTGGATCTTGGTAGTTCGGATTCGGCTCTGAACTTGGATCTACATAAGTGTATTTTCTTATATCTCCTGGAATATTCTGGAATAAATTATATAAATTTCTTCCCCAAACCCACATTGGCACTCCATTTATATTAGATTGATTCGTATTCCATCTTGATCCAATAGTTTGACCAGCTCCTAATGGAAGTCTGTTAAGTGAGAATATAATTTCACCTCTTGAAGAATCATTCCATAGGTTTCTATACGGGTTAAAAGAAGACGCAGTAGCATAAAATGCAGAATTCCATGCAGCAGATCCAATTGCAGGAGGATTATCACCTGCAGGTTGAGCCGGATTAGCCTCAGTAAGAGCTAAACCTGAGTTATCAATTACATCTTTAGCATATTGTTTTGCCAAAGCATTATTCCCCCTGTATAAATTGAAACGAGCAGAAAGCGCATTTACAAATCCTTTACTTACAGAATACCTTGAAGCAGCAGAAGTATTATATGATAATATTCCTCTTGCATAATCTAAATCAGCATTGATAAAATCATACACATCCTGATTTTTAGACCTTGGTAATTTCGCATCAGTAGCAGGTACATCTTTCAACAAAATAACTCCTAAAGCATTAGCATCTTTCATATTCGTTGAAAAATAAGTTTCCAACTGAACATAACAGAAAGCTCTGATTGCTCTTGCCTGAGCAAGGATACCGTTATACGTTGCCTGTTCTGCAGGAGAAGTTGGCGTCACATTTTTTGCACCTTCCAACAATCTGTTTACTCTATTAATAACTCTATAGTTATTCAACCAGATCCCATCACTTGAACCAGTACTTACTGTACCCCCTCCAACAACAGCCGTAGCTGGATCTAGAAAGTACCTGTGCAATTCAAACTCCTGACCTCCACTTCCAAAACCAGGCTTTACTTCGTCAGTAAATACACCTGTAAAATATATTTCGTCAATTGGATCTAGCTGTCCATAAATAGACCCATTTAAAACTTCATTTAAGTTTGAAACACTTGTATAAACTCCATCCTCCTGTAATTCTCCAGGCTGTGTTATATCAAGCGCATCCTGACAACTGTTCAAAGCAAATCCTGCTACTGATAAAGTTGACACAATTAAAACTGTATTTATAATTCTTTTCATAATTCTTTAATATTAAAAATCAACATTTACCCCCACAGATACTGTCCTAGGGTTAGGATATACATTTAATGAATAGTTAGTAACCGGTTCTGGATCAAATCCTTTCCAATCGCTCCATGTGTATAAATTTTCTGCCTGAACAAATAATTTAATTCCTCTTACAGGCAATTTACCTAACTGCTCTTTCGTAAAGCTATAACCTAAAGAAACATTCTTAAGTCTTATGAAATCTGATTTATATAAAAATCTATCCGAAGATCCATCCAACCCAGCGTTTGCAGCTCTTAATGCAGGAATATCAGTTCCTGTATTTTGTGGCGTCCAAGCATTTAACAAATCCGAAGATACATTAATATTATTAAGCGCATAGTTAGGATTCATCACCCAAGAATACAAGTTGTCATAGATATATCCACCTTGCTGGAATGAGAATAAAGTATCCAAGAACCATCCTTTATGTTGGAAATTAAATCCAAAACCTCCTGTAAACTTAGCATAAGGAGACTTACCTGTCAATCTTCTATCTGCTGATGTTGGAGTTTCTGTTGTATTTCCATTTTTATCAAGGAATAACATATTTCCATTCGCTGAATTTACCCCAACATACTGATACAAGTGATATTGGCTAGCAGGTCCTCCAATTGCATTAACGATGTCATCTGATAAGTCCTCATTACTCATAGAAACAATTTTGTTGGAATTGTATGCTCCGTTAACGAAAATGGATAATTTAGTATTCTCTGTTTTAATAGCGTTATATCGGATTAAACCTTCAACCCCTTTATTGTCAAGAACACCGTCATTACCTCTGATAGAATACGTTCCCGTAACCGCAGATCTTTGCAAATCATTGAACATTCTTGTAGTTCTCTTTTGGTAATAATCCAAACTACCTTCTATTATCCCCTTAAAATTAAAGTCAACTCCTACGTTTGTTTGCTTCACTTGCTCCCATCTTAAATATGGATTTGATAAGTTTACAAAGTTATATCCTAACAAATTCTGATATCCTGAAATACCGGAATATAAATCAAGGAAGTTATTTGGAAGCAAAGCCAATGGGTTTTGGTTATTAAGTGCAATTCCTAAGTTTTGATTACCCGTAGTACCAATCGAAGCTCTTAGCTTAAGTAATCTGAATCCAGAATCAGCCATGAAATCTTCTTTGTCGATATTCCATCTTGCAGCCGCTGACCAGAAAGTTTCCCATCTGTTAGTAGGCAAGAAACGATATGAACCATCTCTTCTTACAACTCCACTTACTCCATACTTATCTTTGTAATCATAATCCAATGTTCCAAAATATGCCAGAGTACCCGCAGTCACTTTTGAAGCACTTACCGTAGGTCTGTAGATATTTGGTGTATCCGGATTAAATGGAATATACCCTGTTCCTGCACCGAATGACCACTGTAAAGGATTCAATCCATTTTGCTGCTGCTGGTTAGTCATTACATGAGCTTTAATATAATCCATGTAAGCTGCTGCTGAAATGGTATGATCTCCAAACGTTTTGTTAAATGTAATATTTGTAATATTATTAAACGTCAAATCTTGAGTAGTAGTAAACTGTTCAAAACCTCCATATTTAGCACCTTGTCCTGTAGCTACAGAAATAGCTAAATAACCTAGCGGAGATCTAGCAAAGATTCTTTCATACTCTTTATATTCAATACCCGTTCTATTTCCAACGCTTAACCAGTCTGTTAGCTTATAATTAACGTTAGCATTAGCAGAAATACTTAGCTCCGTGAACCTGTTTCTAATACCACCGTTGATATTATCCTGAAGAATATAAGCTCTGTTTCCAGCACTATTTTGGCCAATAGCATTAAACAACTGCTGTCCATTAGAATATGGAGAAGGAGCTACATAAGAAGGAGAAAGCACTCCTCCAAACAATGGATTCTGTAATACGTTTCCAGCAATACCGGTATTAGTTTCATCATCTAATTGATTTCTTTTAGAATACCCTAAACCAATAATAGAACCGAACGTTAATTTACCATCTTTAGATTTTCCGTTTAAGTTATTTCTTAGTGTAAATCTTTTAAAATCAGTAGACTTCACAGTCCCTTCACTATCTAAATATCCTAAAGACAAATAGTTATTAATATTTTCCCCTCCACCAGTAATAGCTAAATTATGTTGTTGAGAAATACCAACCTGAGTAAATTGTTTAGTCCAGTCTGTATTTATACCCCAATTATCAATCTGATCTTGTGTCAGGGTATTTCCAAAACCACTCTTCAAGTTCTTTTGAACTTGTAACATCTGTCTTCCGCTAGACATATTATAGTCAGGCTTAGGCATTGTAGAGAACGACGTTAAAGCATCATAAGACACTCTTAATCCAGAATTGAATCTACCTCCTTTTGTTGTAATAACAACAACTCCATTCGCAGCTCTGTTACCATAGATCGCAGTCGCTTGTGCATCTTTCAAAATACTGAAAGTTTCAATATCGTAAGAGTTAAGGTTTCTGAATTGAGAACCAGAAGTGATAACACCATCTACTACATATAATGGGTCTGTAGAACCATTTAATGAGCTCATCCCTCTAATCAAAATATTGAATTTTCCTGAACCAGGAGAACCAGACGCTGAGTTAACAACGATACCTGGAGCAGTACCCTGGATTGAGTTCAAAACAGAAATATTGGGTCTATTCTCCAATGTTTCTGCCCCTACAGTTACTGATGAGGTTGTAGACTTAGCTTTTGTAGAAGTCTTACTATACCCCAAGACTACTACTTCCTCGATTTTAGTTTCTCGATTAGTAGTATCCTTTGTTTTTTTCTGAGCAAACACAGCCTGTCCTGTAAAAAACAAAACACCAGCTGTTAATACACGCAATTTCACATTCATATTAACAAATTTTAATATATTTAAGAGAGCAAATATGTTAATAATTATTAATACTGGCAACTTTTTTTAATGAAAAATTATAACATTTACAATCAATTACGATTAATAAAACAATATAATAATTAGAATTTGATAAAAAATTAACAATCAACATTTTAATAAAACAAAATACATAAATATGAAATATTTTAACAAAACTTTATTAACTTAAAAAATATTATTTAGAATCAATATAAATTAATTTAATTAAAAAATCACTTTATATTGAATTTTTAAAACCAAACTATCAAATTATCTTAAAGTTTATCAACTACTCTTAAATAATATTTATACTTTTGAAAATAAAATTATCAATCATATAACGTTAAAACAATGAAAAAAATAATCGCAAGTATTTTACTATTGACAAACATATCTTTTGTCTTCGCTCAACAAACTTTATCAGTTAATCAGGTTCTTGGAGATCATTCCGTATTTGATGGTTTTAAATCTCCATCTGGTAAAGCATTAAAGTATGAAGAGATTTCAGGGACTCCTTATCTTACTAAAAATTTTAGTAATGCAAAAATAGCGGACAGCTATGAACAGGTACCTGTAAGATACAATAGCTACAGTGATGAAGTAGAGTTTCAAAAAAACGGTCAAATTTCAGCATTACTCAAAGATTCCAAATTTTCCAGAATAGAAGTACTTTCCCCTAAACAGACTATTGTATTACTCGATACATCCGATGATTTGAGCGGGTATTTTTTTGAGATTGTAAATAGCAAAAATGCTCTTTATAAAAAAATTAAAACGAAATTTACCGATGCTGTTCCAGCAGCTAACTCCTACGCAAGCGATAAACCTGCTGCTTTTAGAACATTGGATCCTGTTTACTATATCAAAACAGATACAGGCTTTATAAAAAAACCAAAAAATCAGAAAGACATTATAGCACAGTTTCCCGATAAAAAAGAAAGCCTAAACACTTTCTTTAAGTCTAACAAAATTAAATTTGACAAAGAAGAAGACCTAATAAAGTTAGTAACTTTCCTCAACCAGAACTAACAAAAAAATCCACTTTTTACAAAGTGGATTTTTTTAATTATATAAGAAAGAAATTTATTTCAATTTCTTCTTCACTGCAACTTCTTCGTAAACTTCAAGAATATCGCCAATTTCAATATCATTATATCCTTTTAAATTCAGTCCACATTCGTAACCTTTAGTTACTTCCTTCACATCATCTTTAAAACGTTTCAAACTTTCAAGTTCTCCATCAAATTTAACGATTCCATCTCTCAAAACTCTTACTTTTGAGTTTCTTGTTACTTTTCCTGAAAGAACCATACATCCGGCAATACTTCCGACTTTAGAAATTTTGAATACTTCTCTAATCTCAACATTACCAATAACCTGTTCTTTAATTTCAGGAGAAAGCATTCCCTCCATTGCTTCTTTCACTTCTTCGATAGCAGCATAGATGACAGAATACGTTCTGATTTCAATCTCTTCTTTATCTGCAAGTTCTTTTGCATTACCACCAGCTCTTACATTAAATCCTATAATAATAGCATCTGAAGCAGTAGCAAGGTTAACATCAGATTCTGTAATCTGACCTACCCCTTTATGCAAGATATTTACGTTGATTTCTTCAGTAGAAAGTCTTTGTAACTGATCTGATAATGCCTCAACAGAACCATCCACATCTCCTTTAAGGATAATGTTTAATTCTCTAAACTCACCAAGAGCAATCCTTCTACCCAATTCTTCAAGAGTAGTATGCTTTTTAGTTCTTATCGAAAGTTCTCTCTGAAGCTGCTCTCTCTTATTAGCAATAGTTTTCGCTTCACTTTCATCTTCATATACTTTAAACTTATCACCTGCCGTAGGCGCTCCATCAAGACCTAAAATAGTTACCGGAATCGAAGGACCAGCTTCTGTAAGATTTCTGCCTCTTTCATCAAGCATTGCTTTAACCTTACCGTGGTTTTTACCTGCAAGTACATAATCTCCAACTTTCAAAGTTCCTGATTGTACTAACATGGTAGCAACATATCCTCTTCCTTTATCTAACGAAGCTTCAATAACAACCCCTTGTGCATTTCTATCTGGATTAGCCTTTAAGTCAAGCATTTCAGCCTGAAGTAATACTTTTTCCAATAAAACATCCATATTATTACCAAACTTAGCTGAAATTTCCTGTGACTGAACATTTCCTCCCCATTCTTCTACTAAGATATTCATCCCAGAAAGTTGTTGACGAACGTTATCAGGATTTGCTGACGGTCTATCAACTTTATTCAACGCAATAATCATTGGTACACCTGCAGCCTGCGCGTGAGAAATTGCTTCTCTTGTTTGAGGCATTACATCATCGTCTGCAGCAATTACAATAATTGCAATATCCGTGATCTGAGCACCTCTGGCTCTCATCGCTGTAAACGCTTCGTGACCTGGTGTATCTAAGAATGTTATTCTTTGTCCGTTTTCTAATTTTACATTGTATGCTCCAATATGCTGTGTAATACCTCCTGACTCACCAGCAATAACATTTGTTTTTCTGATGTAGTCAAGTAAAGACGTTTTACCGTGATCTACGTGACCCATTACCGTTACAATAGGTGCTCTTGGAGAAAGATCCTCCTCTGTATCCATATCCTCTTCAGCCTCTATTTCTTCAAGATCAGCATCTGAGAATTCTATTTTATAACCAAATTCATCTGCAACCAATAATAAAGTATCAGCTTCCAATCTTTGGTTCATGGTAACCATAACACCTAATGAGAAACAAGCAGAAATAACCTCTGTAGGGGAAACATTCATTAAACTAGCCAACTCACCTACAGTAATGAACTCAGTAACCTTTAATGTTCTGTCTTGAGCATCGATCTCTTGCTGACGTTCATCCTGCTCTCTACGGAATGTTCTTTTATCTTTTCTGTGTTTAGCAGATTTAGATTTACCTCCTTTATTGGTTAACTTTTCAAGAGTTTCCTTAATTTGGTTTTTAACTTGTTCATCTGTTAACTCAACAGGCATTGTTCTTTGACCTGGTCTGTTATTAGGACCTTTTTTAAAGCCACCACCCTGACCTGGCGGACGATTTCCTTGATTGTTACCATATGGACGGTTTCCTCCAGGACCACCCTGACCTTGAGGACGGTTTCCTTGTCCACCTTGCCCCTGAGGACGGTTTCCTCCAGGACCACCTTGACCTTGAGGGCGGTTTCCTTGTCCACCTTGGTTATTATTTCCAGATTGTTGATTATTACCAGAGTTTTGTTGGTTAGGACCACCCCCTGGTTTTTCAATTCTCTTTCTTTTCTTTTTTGCACCAGAATTAGGCTTCGGAGCAAATTGAGTTAAATCAATTTTTTCTCCGACAATTTTAGGACCATCTAATTTTTGATAAACTGTCTCAATTTTCTGAGGCTCTTGAGGTTGATCATCATTTTTCTGAGGTTCTTCTTTTACCTCAACAACTGGTTTAGTTTCAGTTTCAACAACTGGTTTTGGAGTTTCTTTCACAACTTCAATTGGTTTTTCTTCAGCTTTTTTCTCCTCCACTTTTGGTTTATCTTTTTTAACTGGTCTATTTCTCGATTCTATTTGAGATAGATCTATTTTATCCAAAACTTTAAATTCCTGTTTTTCGGGAGTTGATTTAACTTCAGGTTCCGGTATGATCTCTTCTTTCTTCTCTTCAATCGGTGCCACAGGAACTACAGGTACCTCAGGAGTTTCCTCAACTTCAGGTTTTTTAGAATCCAAATCTATTTTACCTAAGATTTTAGTTTCTGGTTTATTAGCTTTAGCTCTTATTACTTCAGGGGTTTTCTTTTCTTCAATCTCCAGCTTTTCTTCCGGAACCTTTGTGATCACCACCTCATGGGAAGCTTTACGTTGTTCGCCATCCTTAGCAAACTCAGCTTCCAATGCAGAATATGCCGCTTCTTCTAATTGAGCGTTAGGATTGCTTTCAACTTCGAAACCCCTTGACTGTAAAAACTCTACTAATCTGGACATCGAAATGTTGAATTCCTTAACCGCTTTATTTAATCTTATTTTTGGCATTTATATTATTTACTATTTTTTAATTCTTAAAATTAAAGTATTTCTTTTTTACTTTTTATTAAAATTTATTTAAAATCTTAATCTTCAAATTCTTCTCTCAGAATGCGCTTTACATCTTCAATAGTTTCCTCTTCCAAGTCTACCATGTTTAAAAGACTTTCAGTATCTTTATCTAATACCGATTTCGCAGTAGTAAGACCTACTTTCTTAAATTCATCCAAAATCCACTGCTCGATATCGTCATTAAATTCTCTTAATTCAACATCGTCATCCTCGCTAGATTCTCTATACACATCGATTTCATATCCTGTCAACCAAGAAGCGAGTCTGATATTCTGACCTTGCTTTCCAATTACTTTAGAAATCTCTTCTACAGGTGTATAAACTAATGCATAACTACTGTTCTCGTTGATGTCAATTTTATTGATCGTAACATTTCCTAATGCTCTTTTCACTAAAATTTCAGGATTTTTAGACCACTGAATAACATCAATATTTTCATTTTTCAACTCTCTGACAACACCATGAATTCTGGATCCTTTAACTCCCACACAAGCTCCTACAGGATCAATTCTGTCATCATAAGCATCTACTGCAATTTTTGCTTTCTCTCCAGGAATTCTTACTACTTTTTTCAGCATAATCGTTCCATCCTGGATTTCAGGAATTTCAAGTTCTAATAATTTCTCCAGAAATTTAGGTGCAGTTCTTGAAATAATAATTTGTGGCTTAGAGCCTTTAAAGTCTACTGTTTCCACAATAGCTCTGATGTTCTCTCCTTTTTTAAAGAAGTCTGAAGGAATCTGATTTTCTTTTGGCAATATAAATTCATTACCTTCATCATCCAGCAAAATTACATGCTTGTGACGAATATGGTGAATCTCTCCTACAACAATTTCTCCAATTCTATCTCTAAACTGCTCATACAACATTGCATTGTTATGCTCTTGTAATTTTGTAGCTAAAATCTGTTTCAAAGTTAAGATATTTCTTCTTCCTAACTGCGCAACAGGAATTTCCATTGTGAAATCTTCTCCTACTTCAAAAGTCGGGTCGATTTTCTTTGCTTCAGAAATTTCAATTTCCAAATCATCATCTTCCGACATTTCATCTTCTACAATTGTTTTATTTAAAAATATCTGAAAATCTCCTTTATCAGGATTCACAATCACATCAAAATGATCATCTGAATCAAATCTTTTTCTCAAAAGAGTTTTCAGTGAGTCTTCAATAATTGCCATAAGATCAATCTTACTGATCCCTTTTTCGTCTTTAAAATCACCAAAGGATTCAATCAACGCTATATTATCCATTTATTCTTTTTTCTTTTTAAAATTTAATTGCTACTAATGCTTTTTTAATCTCAGAGTAAGGAATTTCCTTTTCCTCTTCCACATCTACTTTACCCTTTCCAATATCTTTTGGTTTTCGGTAACGTAAAATAAGTGTGATTTTCTCTTCATCTACTTTTGACAATTCACCTTCTATTTTAGAAGAGTCTTCAAGTACAACCTCAATATCTCTTCCCAAATTTTTATTAAATTGTCTTGGAGTTGACAATGGTTCACTTAATCCGGCAGACATTACCTGAAGGCTAAAATCATGCTCTTCACGATCCATATTGAATTCTATAGCACGACTTGCATCAAGACAGTCTTGCAAAGAAACTCCATTATCCCCATCTAAAATCACTGTAATATCATCCCCTGCAGAAAACTTTAAATCAATAAGAAATAAATCTTTTCTGGTCTCAAGGAATTCATTTAATAATTCTTCAATTTGCTTTCTAAACTCCATAAATTTTATCTTGGTCTACCCGTACGAAAAAAGGCTTTCTTCCGAAGCCTTCCCATTTTTTTCCGTAAATCCTTTGCAAATATAATATTTTTTTTCTAAAAAAGCAAAATCATCTTATTATCAGGTCAATAACCTTACAATCTATTAACAATAATTTAGAGAGACATGAAAGTATTTTTATTATTTTTGTCCTGAATTTTAAAAACATACATTTTGAATATAACAATTGTAGGAACAGGTTATGTAGGACTGGTTACAGGAACCACCCTGGCGGAACTTGGCAATTCAGTATACTGTGTTGATATTGATGAAAAAAAAGTAGAAGGAATGAAAAATGGCATTGTTCCCATTTACGAGCCGAATCTTGAGGAAATGTTCCATAGAAACATTCAATCTCAAAGATTATTTTTCACCACTAATTTAAAAGAAGCTCTGGACAAGAGCGAAGTAGTCTATCTTGCACTACCTACTCCTCCCGGAGAAGATGGCTCAGCAGATCTTTCCTATGTATTGAAGGTGGCTAATGACATTGGAGAAATGATGACTGAATACAAGGTCTTTGTTAATAAAAGTACAGTCCCTGTAGGAACAGCAGATAAAGTAAAAGAAGTAATATCTTCAAAAACAAGTATCCCATTTGACGTAGTTTCTAATCCCGAATTTTTGAGAGAAGGTTTTGCAGTAGAAGACTCCATGAATCCTGCAAGAGTAGTAGTCGGATCAGGTTCAGAGAGAGCAAAGGAAATCATGTCTAAAATTTACCAGCCCTTTACCAATACAGGAATCCCTATCATTTTTATGGATGAAAAATCCTCTGAACTTACTAAATATGCAGCCAATTCTTTTTTAGCAGTGAAAATCACATTTATGAATGAGATTGCCAACTACTGTGAAAAAGTTGGAGCAGATGTAGACAAGGTAAGACTGGGAATGGGAAGTGATGACAGAATAGGACACCGTTTCTTATTTCCGGGAATAGGATATGGAGGAAGCTGTTTCCCAAAAGATGTAAAAGCTTTAATAAAATCCGGAAAACAGGAAGACTTTAATTTCCAGATCCTAGAAGCAACTGAAAATGTAAATATTGCTCAAAAAGTAATTCTCGTTTCAGAAATTGAAAAATATTTTAATGGGAATCTAAAAGGAAAAAAAATCGCTATATGGGGATTGGCTTTTAAAGCTAACACCGATGATATAAGAGAAGCATCTTCTTTAGACAATATTAATTTATTACTGAAGAAAGGAGCAGAGATTATTGCTTACGACCTGGTTGCGGAAGCCAATGTTCAAAAATTAATGGGAGACCAGATTCAATATGCAAAAACAATGTACGAAGCTTTAGAAGGAGCAGATGCATTATTTATTGCAACAGAATGGCCAGAATTTAAAAACCCGAATTTCGAATTAATGGCTAAAAAAATGAACAATAAAGCTATTTTCGACGGAAGAAATATGTACCCATTAGAAATACCTGAGCAAAATGGATTTTACTATAAGAGTATAGGAAGAAAAACAATCTCCAAATAACTGATCTACAATTATCAAATCATAGAAATTAAATTACTCTGATCTGTTTATATTATATTTTATTAATAAAAAATGTAAATACAAAAACAAACAGAATCCTTTATTTTAATATAGAGTATTTCTTTTTATTATGAATACTTTTAATATCTTTAACACTAACTTCTTTTTCAAAATATTAAAATGAAAAATATAATTATTACAGGAGGAGCCGGTTTCATCGGCTCACATGTTGTAAGAGAATTCGTAAAAAATAATCCGGATGTTAAGATCATCAACCTAGATGCTCTTACTTATGCCGGAAATTTAGAAAACTTAAAGGATATCGAAAACGAGCCTAATTATGTTTTCGAAAAAGCTGACATCACAAAACCTGAAGAATTAAGACCGGTTTTTGAAAAGTACAGACCAGACGCAGTAATACATTTAGCAGCAGAAAGCCATGTTGATAGAAGTATAACAGATCCCATGGCATTTATCAATACCAATGTCAATGGTACAGCTAATCTTCTTAATCTATGCAAAGAGTTCTGGACATTAAATCCAGATCACACTCATGGAAGATTTCCAAATGAGCCTCGAAAAAATTTGTTCTATCATGTATCAACTGATGAAGTTTACGGAAGCTTAGGCGAGACAGGTTTTTTTCTAGAAACAACATCATATGATCCGCAGTCTCCATATTCTGCTTCTAAAGCAGCCTCTGATCATTTAGTAAGATCATATGGAAATACCTATGGAATGCCTTTTATTGTATCAAACTGTTCCAACAATTACGGCCCTAATCACTTTCCGGAAAAATTGATTCCACTTTGTATTTCTAATATCATTAATGAAAGACCATTACCAATTTATGGTGATGGAAAATATACAAGAGACTGGCTATTTGTCATTGATCACGCCAAAGCAATTCATCAAATATTTAACGAAGCAAAAACAGGGGAAACTTACAATATAGGAGGTTTTAACGAATGGCAGAATATTGATTTAGTGAAAGAACTTATCACGCAAATGGATGCAAAACTTGGTAAACCTGCAGGCTATTCTGAAAAATTAATCACTTTTGTAAAAGACAGACCAGGACACGACAAGCGCTACGCTATTGATGCAACCAAACTTAATCACGATTTAGGATGGAAGCCATCTGTAACATTTGAGGAAGGTTTAGGAAAAACAATTGAATGGTATCTTGATAATAAAGAGTGGCTAGAAAATGTCACAAGTGGAGATTATCAGAAGTATTACGAAACACAATATAATTAAAACTAATATCCAATAAAAAAATAAACAGATGAAAGGTATCATACTTGCCGGAGGTTCCGGAACAAGACTCTATCCCCTTACCATTGCTGTAAGTAAGCAGTTGATGCCGGTTTATGATAAACCGATGATCTACTACCCTCTTTCAACATTATTATTAGCGGGAATAAAAGATATACTTATTATTACAACTCCTCATGATCAGGAAGGCTTTATTAAGCTTTTAGGTGATGGCTCCCAAATTGGATGCAATATAGAATATGTTGTACAGCCAATTCCGGATGGTCTTGCACAAGCATTTATTTTAGGAGATTCATTCATTGGGAACAATTCGGCAGCCCTGGTATTAGGTGATAATATTTTCTATGGGTCAGAAATGGGAACATTACTGAAAAATAAAACCAATCCAAACGGTGGTGTTGTTTTTGCTTATCACGTTTCTGATCCTGAAAGATATGGTGTTGTTGAATTTGATCAAGAGCTTAAAGCTGTATCTATTGAAGAGAAGCCTACTCATCCAAAATCAAATTATGCTGTTCCAGGTCTATATTTTTATGATAATGAAGTAGTTGAAATTGCTAAAAACATACAACCTTCCGCACGAGGTGAGCTTGAAATCACAGATGTTAATAATGTTTATCTAAAAAAAGGTAAACTTGAAGTGGGTGTTTTAGATAGAGGAACTGCCTGGTTGGACACCGGAACATTTGATTCTCTTCACGATGCATCAGAGTTTGTAAGCGTTATTGAAAAAAGACAAGGCTTTAAAATTGGATGTATCGAGGAAATTGCTTTCAGGAATAAGTTCATTAATGAAGAAAAACTATTGGAAACTGCGCTAAAGTATGGAAAAAGCGGATATGGTGAGTATTTAAAAAAACTCGTCGGCAAATAACAATGTAATTTATAAATTTCATACACTAGCAATATTTCAACTAATAATTTTTATGTATAATATCAAATATATTGATATTTATTATTATTTTACTGTTTATATGAATAATATTTCACAACACCCAAAACCAGGAATCAAATTAATTATTATAAATTTGAAAAAAATCTACTTTGAAAACCGTAGTTTACACATCTGATAAAAAAACACATTTTTTCCAAGAGCTCAAATCAATTTACAGAGATATTAAATCCTCTAATTTTTTAGCCTATCAAATGACTAAAAGAGATATACAATCTCAACATAGGCAATCTTTATTAGGGTTCTTTTGGATATTAGCACCGGTAATTATCAATTCTCTAATCTGGCTATTTTTAAATGGCTCTGGAGTAGTAAATGTAAATATACCAGGAGGAATACCTTATCCTGTTTTTGTTATTTTAGGCACCACAATATGGAATATCTTTGCCGAAGCAGTCCAGACTCCGATAAACTCAGTAAATGCAGGAAGAGCAATTATTTCCAAAATAAACTTCCCAAAAGAAGCCTTATTAATGAAAGGGTTGTACACTACTCTTTTCAATTTAGCGATAAAAATGATACCTGTTATTGGCGTTTTAATTGTATACCAGATTGTACCTTCATGGAATTTGCTTCTTTTTCCTTTTTATATTATAGCCTTAATAATTTTTGCTTTTGCTATTGGAATAATTATTACTCCTTTAGGATTAATCTATACAGATATAAGTAAAGTACTCACTACTGGAGTTCCTTTTTTAATGTATCTGACACCCGTTGTATTTGCCACACCTAGAGTAGGATTTTTTAAAGTCTTGTTCAAACTAAATCCTTTAACCTATCTGATTAATGATACTAGAAATACATTAGTGGGAGTAGAAGTACAATCTTTGGTATTCGCAATCATTTTAACAGCTATCAGCTTTATTGTTTTATTAATCGGCTTGGTTATTTTCAGAAAATCAATGCCGATAGTTATTGAGAAAATTGGAGGATAATGAAAAAAGATAAAGAAATATTAGTATCAGTACAAAATGTATCTAAAAAATTCAGTAAAAACCTGAAAAAGTCACTTAAATATGGAGCTTCGGATATTATCCGTAGTACACTGGGATTATCAATAAATAAAGAACTCCGTCCACAAGAATTTTGGGCAGTAAGCGACGTCAGCTTTGAGCTAAGAAGAGGGGAATGTATTGGTCTGATTGGTCATAATGGAGCTGGAAAATCTACACTTTTAAAAGTTCTTAACGGCTTATATACACCTGATAAAGGACAGATTATAATGAAAGGAAAAATAGGAGCCCTAATAGAATTAGGCGCTGGCTTTAATCCAATACTTACAGGTAGGGAAAATATATATAACAATGCCTCTATTTTAGGATTTACTAAAAAAGAAGTTGAGGATAAAATGCAGTCTATAATCGATTTTTCAGAGATAAGAGATTTTATAGACACATCTGTACAAAATTACTCTTCAGGAATGAAAGTACGTTTGGGATTTGCTGTTGCAGCCCATCTTGAACCGGATATATTGATCATCGATGAGGTATTAGCAGTTGGGGATCTAGGCTTTGTTTTAAAATGTTTTAGTAAAATTGATGAATTACTCCCCCATACCGCTGTTATCTTTGTATCTCATAGCATGCCAATGATATCAAGGATATGTAATGAAATAATCCTAATGGATCATGGTAAAGTTGAATACCAAGGAAAAGAAATAGGAAAAGGAATACAACTTTATTACAATAAATTTTCAAACAATAGTCAAAATAAAGTGTATGATGATGAAACTTTTGCATTAAGTGCTGTGCAAACAGATCTTTTAAATAACCAAATACATCGTCATCAGGACTTCAGCCTCACTTTCGAATTCAAAATTAACAAGCCTTTCACAGAATTACCTATGTTATATATGGAGTTCAAGGATAAAGAACAAAAACCAATTGCAGGAATTTTTGTAAAAGAATATAAAGAGAATATAGATCAAGCCACAAAAATCACTTACAAAACTGTGATTAAAAATCCTCTTTTTACACTTGGAAAATATATCCTGGATGTAGGATTATATGAACCCACTACAGAATCACCTTATCTTCGGATTAACAACATTCTTGAATTTATGGTAAGTGGAGAAAAAGAGCAATGGATACCATTTGAGCTCGATAGTGAAAATATCATAACTTTACACTAAAAAATTTATTATGATTCCTATTACCCAACCCTTTCTTCCGCCGAAAGAAGAATATAATCAATATTTAGAAGGTATCTGGAAAAGGAACTGGCTTACCAATATGGGGCCTTTGGCCAGCCAACTGGAAATGGAGCTTAAAGATCATCTCAAATTAAATCATTTATTATTTGTTACCAACGGTACAGTTGCAATACAAATGGCTATCAAAGCTCTCGAAATTACAGGAGAAGTAATCACAACACCATTTTCATTTATAGCGACTACCAGTTCTATTGTATGGGAAGGTTGCACTCCGGTCTTTGTAGATATAGATCCTAAAAGCTTATGTATAGATCCTTTAAAAATTGAAGCTGCAATTACAGAAAAAACAACTGCAATTCTTGCCACTCATGTATACGGAAATCCTTGTGATGTTGAAGCAATAGATATTATTGCCAGAAAACATAATTTAAAAGTAATTTATGACGCTGCTCATGCTTTTGGGATAGAAATAAATGGGAAGTCTATTTTTGAATATGGTGATATTTCCACTTGTTCTCTTCACGCAACTAAACTTTATCACAGTATTGAAGGTGGCTTAATTGTTACAAAAAATCCCAAGTTATTAAAAAAACTGGCACATATCAGAAACTTTGGAATTTCTGGATTCGATTCTTTTTCCGAATTAGGATTGAATGGTAAAAACTCTGAATTTCATGCTGCTATGGGTTTAGCTAATCTAAAATATATCAGCCAAATACATAAAAAAAGAAAAGCTCTTACTGCTTTGTATGATGAAAAGCTTAAGACTCTAAAGGCTGTCAAGCCTCTTTGGCATTCTAAAGCTACAGAGAATTATTCTTATTACCCTATTGTTTTAGAGAGTGAGGAACTTTTATTAAAACTAAAAAAAGAAATGGATAGTCAGGAAATCTTTACGCGAAGATATTTTTATCCCAGTTTGGCATCTGCTTTACCTTATCTTCCAAAATTAGAATTACCTATTACTGAAGATATTGCTAAAAGGGCTTTATGTCTTCCTCTTTATTATGATATGACTTTTGAAGAGGTTGAACTTATTGCTAGACTGCTGTTAAGAATCCAAAATAATTAAGATTATGTTTAACAATATTTTAGTGATTTCAGATAATGCATTTCTGTGTAAAAAACTAGAAAATATACTTATAGAAAAACTAAACGATGAACAAAATGTAAATTTCGCCATCAGCCCTTTTTCTACAATTAATGACTTTAAGGGCTTTATTAAGTCTGAGGTATTTATTTTGGATTTAAAAAATGAAAATGACATTCATCATATTACAGACAAATATGATCTTGTACTATCAATCCATTGTAAACAGTTTTTCCCCAACAATCTGATCGATCGAGTTAAGTGTATTAATATTCATCCAGGATATAATCCCATAAATAGAGGCTGGTATCCACAAGTTTTTTCTATTCTTCATAATCTTCCTATAGGAGCCACAATTCATGAAATAGACAATAAACTTGATCATGGCCCTATTATTGACAGAGCATTTGTAGAGAAAAGTATTGATGATACATCCGGAAGTTTATATGATAAGATTCTGGAAAAAGAGATTGAATTGTTTAATAAGAATGTAGAAGCTATATTAAATAATACGTACGAAACTTTTTTTCCAGAAAACGAAGGAAACATTTTTTTAAAGAAAGACTTTAACAATCTCTGTAAGATTGACTTACAAGAACAGACAACTACCGGGCAATTTATAAATAAACTGAGAGCTCTTTCTCATAAAAGCTTTAAAAATGCTTACTTTATTGATCCTAAAAGCGGAAAAAAAGTTTTCATATCAATTAATATTGAAGCTTCTAA
This sequence comes from Chryseobacterium piperi, assembly GCF_002285635.2. NCBI lineage: Bacteria > Pseudomonadati > Bacteroidota > Flavobacteriia > Flavobacteriales > Weeksellaceae > Chryseobacterium > Chryseobacterium piperi. The sequence continues at coordinate 2,893,766 of NZ_CP023049.2, forward strand.
AGATTAAATACAAAATGAAAAAAGATTTTCTAGTTACTGTCTCAATGCCCAACTATGGCCAAGAAAAATTTATTTCAGAAGCTATATTAGGGGTTTTATCTCAAAAAGCAAATTTTGAAATAGAACTCATTGTAACTGATGATTGTTCTCCGGATAATACTAAAGATGTTGTTCAGAACATTATAGAAACACACCCTAATGGACACTGGATCAAATATATAAGACACACTAAAAATAAAGGTGCTATTCCCAACTTTGCATGGACTATCTCTCAAGCAAAAGGCAAGTATATAGCAGTTTGCGAAGGGGATGATTATTGGACAAACCCTTTAAAGCTTCAAAAGCAAGTTGATTTTTTAGAGCAAAATCCTACATATAGTATCACATTCCATAAAGTACAAGAAACAGGTGGTTCTGAAAATGAAATAATAAGCAGTCCTTCAAAAGAAGAAACATATACAATATTGGATTTAGCAAAAGGTAATTTTATACATACTCCTTCAGTTGTTTTCAGGAAAAATTTTGAAGAACTTCCTGAATGGTTTAAGTACTCTCCCATCGGAGACTATCCTCTGCACCTACTTAATGCTGCTTATGGTCTGATAAAATATTTCCCAGATGAAATGGCTGTGTACAGAGTTGGAAGCGGAATTTGGAGCTCTAAAAGCACAGTCTATAAACTTATAAATACTATTTTTTCCTTAAAATTCCTTTTGGAGTACTTCAAAGAAAACAAACCAGTTTTTGAAAGCCTAAAAAAACAATATGACAATTATTATGCTGCTATTATAAAACCTATTGAGGCAAAAGAAATACTAGAATCTAATATAAAAGACTATAGATTTTTGGAAAAGATAATTAGTTTTAGTAGCATTTTAAAAATATTGAAAATCAAGCTTTGCAAAAAGATAGGAATAGCAAACTCAAGATAAATTATCATGAAATTATCCGTAGCATTATGCACATATAATGGCTCTCGCTATATAGAAAAACAATTACTAAGCATTATCAATCAGACTATTGTTCCTGATGAAATTATTATTTGTGATGATCGGTCAAGCGATAATACAGTACAAATTATAGAAAATTTCATTAAAACACATCCTGATATAAATATTAAAATTTTTATTAATGAGAGCAGCCTTCGCACCATTAAAAATTTTGAAAAAGCAGTATCTCTTTGCAGTGGTGATTGGCTTTTTTTATCTGATCAAGATGATATGTGGAAAAAAAACAAAGTAGAAAAAATGCTGAATTTTATAGCTCAAAATTCTGAAACACTACTACTTTTTACAGATGGACAGTTAGTTGATGAAAATGATTCCAATCTAGAAAGCTCTTTGTGGGAAAAATGGAAATTTAATCCCGAAATAAGAAAAAAGTGGCTGAATAATGAAAATGCTTTTGAAGATTTGGTACATAACAAAAACTACGTAACGGGAGCCACTGTAATGATCTCTCGAAAACTATTAAAAGATACTTTACCATTTGATATACCTAAAGGTTATTATCATGATTGCTGGCTTGCAGTAAATGCTGCAGGATTAAATGGGCTTAGATATATGAATGAATGTCTAATTGATTACAGAATACACCAGCAACAACAGGTAGGAATTACATCAGGAGGCAATGATATTTCAAATATTATGATAGAAACAAATATTTCTCAAAAACAGTACATAAAAAAACTATATAGAAAATACACTCCTAAAAAACTGAATTTATTTCAACGACTTATTTCAAATTTATATAAATAAACGCAATATGAAATTAAGACCAATTGCCATACACTTACCTCAATTTCATCCATTCCCGGAAAATGATAATTGGTGGGGAAAAGGCTTTACAGAATGGACTAATGTAACCAAAGCTCGTCCTCTTTATGAAGGGCATTACCAGCCGCATCTTCCTACAGATCTGGGATTCTATGACCTTCGTCTCGCAGATTGTAGATTGGAGCAAGAAAAACTGGCAAAAGAATATGGTTTTTATGGTTTCTGTTATTATCATTATTGGTTTAATGGGAAACTCCTAATGGAAAGACCTATAGAAGAAAAATTAAAAAATCTGGAAGAAGACTTTCCCTTCATGTTATGCTGGGCTAATGAAAACTGGACAAGAGTATGGGATGGTGGTGAAAAAAATGTATTGATGGAACAAGATTACAATATGGAAGATCATATTGCTCATATTCGATACCTTATCCCTTTCTTTAAAGATAAAAGATATATAAAAATTGACGGAAAGGCTGCTTTTGCAGTTTATAGAACTACTAAAATTCCCAATTTTGATAAAGTGGCAGAAATCTGGAGAGAAGAAGCAAGAAAGCATGATGTAGAACTTTATATTACCAGATTTGAAAGCTTTGGTGAAAGAGGCGAAAAATATATGTCAGAAAATATTGACGCAAGTATTGAGTTTCAACCTCATTCCGGAGTTAAAATTTTAAGTGACTCTAGGCGTCAAGAGTATTTAATTAAAAAGCAGAATTATAAAACTTTAAGAAATGAAATCAGTCTTGCTACAATTAAACAAAGTTACGACCATTGGTCTAAAAAATTAAAATTCAAAAAAACAGTAGGACAGGAAAAACCGAGTGGGGATATTATAGAATACTCAGATTTTATTGAAACAGATATTACTTATGACAAAGCTGACAAAATAAATTACAAATTCTATAGATGTGCTTGTCCAGGCTTTGACAATACAGCCAGAAGGTCTAAAGATTATCTCATATTAAAAGACTCAACACCTGAATTATTTAAACATTGGATTAAAGAAAAATTAAAGTTATTCAAGCCTTACAGTAAAGAAGAAAACCTATTCTTTATAAATGCGTGGAATGAATGGGCAGAGGGTAATTATCTGGAACCTAGTAGAAAATGGGGAAGAGCTTATTTAGAAGTGATCAAAGACATTTTTAAATAACAGAAATTGTACTTTCTAAAACCGAATAGAGTATTAAAGATTATAAAACTTTAAAAATACATAACATTTTACCCAAAGGAGAGTATTATTTCAAATAGCCATAACAATACAATATATAAAAGTGAAAATTTTCTTGTCATTACATTAAATTATACATTATGAAGAATGTTATTGTTATTCCAATTTACAAAGTCAGATTAACTGAGTATGAAATTACCTCACTCAAACAGTGTTTCAAGATATTAGGGAAACACCCTATAAAATTTGTAGCTCCGAATAACTTAGACCTTTCTGTTTATAATAATGTATTGGAAAAACCTATTGAGGTAGAATATTTTAATTCTCATTTTTTTAAGAATATTTCTGGTTATAATCAATTGATGCTTTCTAAAGAGTTTTATGAAAGATTTAGTCATTATAATTATATGTTGGTCTACCAATTAGATTGTTATGTTTTTCGTGATGAATTAGACTTTTGGTGTCTTAAAGGTTATGATTATATCGGAGCTCCCTGGCTAGATTATCGTTTTTATAGTATGCGTAAAACCGAAAAATTGAAATTTTTAATTAAAAGATTAGCCAATAATAAAGTTTTAGGAAAAAAATATGTTAATAAAGATACCTTAGTATATAATGTTGGTAATGGGGGCTTTTCGTTAAGAAAGATATCAAAATTTTTAGAAACCTTACGATTTACTTCAAAAGATATTATTGAAGATTTCAGCAAAAGTAATGAGCCTTCAGAAATTAAGAATGAAGACATTTTTTGGAGTTTCGAAGCCAAGAATATCAAGAAACCTAACTACAAAATAGCAGCAAAATTTTCACTAGAGCAACATCCTTTTTTAGGTATGAGACTCAATAGCAACCAATTACCATTTGGCTGTCATGCGTGGGATAAAAAATACAGTTTCTGGAAAGATTATATAGATTTAGCACAATGAAAAAAATTTTATATGCCTACGATCTTGTAGAGAATGATAATGAATATATGGAACGTATGGTTGAGATTTCTAAAACAATAGAGAACTTAGAAGTAGTCTCCTCTTTAAATGAGTTTTGGAAACCAACCACACACTACAATGCTATTGTAATCAATTGGCCAGACTATTTATTTAGATGGAAACGTAACATTTCTGATTCAGAGGTAGAAAAACTACAAAGCCTTCTTGAATATTATAAAAAATGTGGAACTAAAATAATCACAGTGTTACACGATGAATATGCACATCGTTCCAGATCAGAAAATAGAAATCTTATTTTTGATATTTGTTTCCAAAATTCCAATATTTTAGCTCATTTGGGTGAGTTTTCCCAAAAAGAATATTCTGAAAAATTTAAAAACTTAAATATTAAACATAAACTATTATATCATCCAAAATATAAATATTTTAATTTTGATTTAAATAAAGAAAATGTACGTAAAGCTTTTGGCTTCAAACCAAAAGACTTCATCATCATTGTCCCGGGAGGCATACGGCATCAATATGAAGAAGATTATGTCAACAAAATTTTCAATAATATAAAAATCAAACATAAAAAACTAATTTACTTAAGAGCAACACATATAGATAAGCCTATAAAAAAAATAACATCTCGTCGTTTCATCTTTTTCAAACTCAAGGAGCGATACATTCAGTTATTTCATAAAAGAGTTTATAAATACAAATTTTTAGACTCCAAAATATTGTCAGAATATTTTACAGCTGCTGATTTGGTTATTTTACCAAGAATTGATATCCTAAACAGTGGTAATGTTATTTTAGGAAGCCAATTCAACAAGCTTATTATTGGTCCAAAAATTGGAAATATTAATGAATGGCTTTTAAAATTTAATCATATTTCTATTCTCCCTAGCTCTGTAGATAATAAAAGCTTCTCAGAAACAATAACAACAGAGATCAAACATCATTTGGAAAATCAATCTAAACATACTGAGATCTCATACATTACTGATCAATTGATAGCACAACAGCTCTCAGATATTTTATTCAACTAAATTTAATTTAGCATTTTAATTATCTTAATGATTGCTATATTCTATCCAGCAAAAAAGAGCACATAGCTATAATGTTTGATTGCTTAACTCAGTAGACTTATTAATCAAAACTAAGCCTTAAGTTTTTGAAAAAAACGTAATTTAAAATAAGAATAATTTAGTGAAAATGGAAAATTAAAAAAAGTTTTTATCTTCGACTGCTTAGTTTTTAAGGCAATATCCCAATAATTTTTAGTGATCATTTTTTTTTCATCACGAGATTTTGCCATTATAAGTTTTGTTTTTAAAGCCAGCATTGCATAGTTGGGGTTGTCTAGAAGTCGTTGATATAAATTCTGGCTCAAACCATCTTCCAAATATTCGCCAAAAGCTAAAATATGATCAGTGTAAAGAATTTTGTAATTTTTAATAATAGGGATAAGCTGAACACTTTCCTGACAAAATTTTTCATTTTCAAATACAGGAAACGGGTATTTTCGGATGATTTCCATTTTAAATGCATACACCATTTCCCCTGCAAAATCCCATTCATAATTACTATCAACCCGTTTATTTGTATTATTTATTTTATCTTTTCCATACATTTCTTCAGGTGCATGAATAAAAGTGAAACCACCAAATTCTTTGTTTTCTGCCTCTAATGCCAAGTTTTGGCAAATTTCTAGGGCATTTCCCCCAAGAAAATCATCACTATCAATTGGTAAATACCATTTTCCCTGGGCATTTTTTATTCCAGTATTAATTGCAATGTGCTTACCTTGGTTTTTTTGTTTAATATATCGAATAGGAAAATCCGCACTTTTCGTAAAATTAGTAATTACTTCTTCTGTATCATCGGTTGAACCATCATCAACAATTAACCATTCGAAATTACGAATAGTTTGATTGCACAAACTTTTAAAAAGACGATCTAACAAGATACTTCGATTGTAAGTAGGTGTGAAAATGGTAAATAATTTCATTTAAATTTTTTATTTGCACAAATATAAAGCATCTTTAATTATTTTCTAATCTATACATAAGTGAAAAATAATATATTTGAGCTAAAATACTTTGCAAATAAAATCAACCCATTAAACCATTAGAAGAGAATATATACATAGTTTTTTTATTTTAAATTAAATGTGAATTCATTGAAATATTTTAAAATCTAATTTGCTATTTTTACAGTTATAATTTGACATAGAAACTATTCTCTGATTTTAAAAAACACACTAATGAAAAACGGGTGATTTTTTAGTATGTGTCGTATAAAATAATTTTTTTAAAGAAGTTAAAATGCTAGGAACTTTACTATGGAGATTGCAAGAAGCTTTTGCGGTAATCACGGGAAAAAAGAAAACCCAAGAAACAAAAACAAACAAACAGCCAATCAAGGAGTGGCAATCTCCTGAACAATATTTAATTGAAAATAGGGATTTGCAAAATTTGATTGATTCTGTGTCAATAGAGTTTCTTTTTAGTGAGTTTGGTGAAAACAGAATTAATTCTGGCGGAAATAATTTCTCATCAATCTCCAGATTAGACCCAACGCTTTCCTCTCTTAAGAAATATTTTCCGAATGCAAAATATACCGTTTACTCTGACTTCGAAATTAATATTCCTGGTGTTAATGTAATAAAAGTTACATCACCAATTAATGATCATAATCATCCTCGCCATTTATACAGAACTGCGGATTATTTTAAATTTATAAGTCTCATTAGCTCAGATGCAGATTTTAAATGTGTTATAGACTCTGATATGTTCATAACCTCACCAGAAGTATACACATTAGTGTACCTCACTAAAACATTTGGTTTTTGTGCGCCTTCCAACCCAAGGAATTTACTGAAAAAAGACATGAAGGTTTCTATGGATACTTTCAAGATAAATGATCTGAGTGGAGGATTAGGACATTCATACAATCAAAGTCCGATGACCTTGTGGAAAAATGACAAAAACGGAATTTCTTTTTTTAAAAAATGTGCAGGGATCATGGAAAAAGAACCCTCTAGAGCGTCTTTAGTGATGTGGAAAGTAGCAAGAGATCTTGGTATTTCTCCTTATTTATTACCAAAAGAGTGGTGTGTATGCGGCGAAGATGTAGGAATTGGAGATGAAGTTATTTTACACAAGGGCCACTCCAAAGTTGAACAGTATTATAATACTTTATAATGAAAATTTTACCTATCGTCTTCACATGTGATGATCATTATTTTAAATATGCAAGTGTTGTTATTAGCTCTATTATTAAAAATAGTAATAAAAACACGAAATATGAAATTAATATTTTATCTGAATTTATTTCAGAGGAAAATAAGATTTTAGCAAATAAAATCATAAAAGCACATTCTAATTTCTCTATATCATATCATATTCTAAAAATTGAAGATCCCGAAAAGTACCACTTAAATTCTTACATGTCTTTAAGTACTTACTATCGTTTTTTCATATTTGATTTACTGAAAAATTATGAAAGAGTACTTTATTTAGATAGTGATTTGATTGTTGATAATGACATCTCTTTTTATGCCACTCTAGATTTTGAAAATAAACTGGCCATAGCTAGCCCTAGTATATATGTTCAAAATTTACTGACGAAAGATTTGGAAAATGCTTTCAACAGGGATTATTTTTCAAATGTATTATTAATGACGGATTATAGTGATTACTTTAATGCTGGTGTTATTTTATTTAACATTAAATTAATCAGAGAACAGAACATAGATCAAAAGTTTTTTGAAGCAATCAACACTATTAAAAATCCAATATTTCAAGACCAAGACATTCTCAATTCTGTTATAAGTAATAATGGTGGTGTCAAATTAATTTCCAATGAATACAATTTTACAAAAGGAATAAAAATCACTTTGATGAGATTGTTTTACAATGCTTTTTTATATAAATTAGGAAATAAAAAAAGAAATAAATGGTTTACAATTTATCATTATGTTGGTAAAATAAAGCCTTGGCAACATTACGACATAGATTCTTCTTTATTTTTCTATTATGCATATAAAACTCCTTTTACGAAGCATATACTTCAGTCAAATAATATTCACATTAATAATTTTCAAAAAATAATGCTTTGGTTTATTAGTAAGTTTTAATAAACGACCCATTAAAAAATGAAATTAAAAAAGACTTAATGAATACCGGACAGCTCACTTTTACCAGGTTTATTGCAGCTAGCTTTATCGTTTTTTACCATTTTGCTAGTAATTTATTTCCTAGTAATTCTGAATTTGTACAAGTCATTCGAGAAAATTTTTCTTTGGGTGTAAGCTATTTTTATGCCTTGAGTGGTTTTGTAATGGTTCTAGCCTACGGTAACCAAAATCGCGTAGAGCCAAAAAGATATTTTATAAATCGATTAGCAAGGTTATATCCCTTACATCTTTTTACATTGGGCTTAACAATTATTGTTTCTATTTTCGTTGCGATTAATTATTTGGGAGATTACAAAATAGACCCTATTAGCCTTATCCTAAACCTTACTTTGATACAAGCTTGGTTTCCTGCTTATAGCTTAACATTTAATGTGCCCTCTTGGTCAATTTCTGTAGAATTATTTTTCTATTTGGTATTTCCTTTTATTTTTAACCAAGTCTATAAAAAATTAAAACTTTCCACCTTTGCGGTGATTGTTGTGCTCTTTTGGATAATTTGCCAGGTTGCAATGAATTTATTTTATACTTCTACTTCTTATGGAGGAGAAAATTCTTTGGATAGATATTTTCTTCATTATAATCCTTTTTTTCATTTAAATACTTTTTTGGTTGGGTTGCTTTTTGCGGGTATTTTTAAAAGATATGAATATAAATTATCTAAAAACTTTGATTTTTTAATAATCTTAATGATTCCAACTATAGCTATCATGATTTATCTTTTCAGAGATTATCTTTTGCATAATGGACTTTTAGCATTTAACTTTGGGGCTTTAATATTGCTTATTGCCGCAAACAAAGGGCGAATCACTACCCTTTTTAATCATAGAATATTAATTCATCTAGGTAATATCAGTTTTGCAATGTATCTTTTACAGAATCCTATTTTTATTTTTTCCAGAAAAATATCCAGTGTATTAAATGTACAAAATGAATATCTGCTTTTCATTATTACTTTTCCCATATTATTAATAGCTAGTCACATCACTTATCGATTAATTGAAATCCCCTGGCAAAAAAAAATACGTGGAATGTACGCTTAATCGAGAGTCTAAAGAAAATAAATGTTATTACAGACAACCTTTACTTGAGATATTTCCTAAAAAATTAATGTATATGAAAGAAAGCGAATATCACAGATCCAAGAACTGGTTTTAAACAATTTTGGTTATAGACATTCACATTTGTATAACTGAATCTAAAAAATGGCTTATAGAAATCTCTTTTTCTTTTTTGTAACCACACCCAATAATTTTTTAAATTATTATCTTTGTTATATTGGAAAATTCAAAATATAAATGATTATAGGTAATGGATTAATCGCATCGTTGTTTGCAAATAATGACAAAGAAAATTGTATTTTCTTTGCTTCAGGAGTATCAAATTCCCTTGAGACAAGTGACGAAGCATTTCTAAGAGAAGAATATCTAATTAAATCTACTATTACTAAAGCACCAGACAAGATATTCATTTACTTCTCTACTTGTAGCATTTATGATTCTTCTAAAACTGAAAGCCAGTATGTCCTCCATAAGTTAAAAATGGAACAGCTAATTAAAAGCTCCTGCGAAAAATTTCTTATCTTAAGAGTAAGCAACGCTGTAGGAAATGGAGGCAACCCCAATCTACTCATGAATTATCTGATACGTTCAGTGAATAACAATGAAACTATTAATGTTCACACAAAGGCAACCAGAAATCTCATTGATGCAGAAGATATTAGAAATATTACATTCCAGCTCATAGAGAGACATGAACGAAACAAAATTATCAATGTTGCTTATATTCAAAATTATGCAATTATTGAAATCTTAGAAATTATAGAACGGTTTTATAACAAAAAAATTAAATTAAATCTCATTAAGGATGGTTCTGGCTATGACATTAATGTTCCAGACGTAGAAGAATATTTCAAAAAAAATAGACTGGCCGACAAAGAGTCATATCTTTGCAGAATACTAGAAAAATACTATCCCTTAAGGGACACTATTATAGAGTAATTGATCTGACTATATATGTTTCCGCTTGTTAAAGCCAATCTTTATCGGATTTTCAATTTACTGTAAAAAAATCATTGCCAAAAATTGTACAATCTATCTACCTATTAAATCTCCATCGAAAAAATGGATATCCAATAAACAAAGGTAAGCGATAAAAAAAGTCTTGCTTTTTTAATTTTAAAGAATATTCGGAAGAAAAATAATCTAAAATATCTAGCATTTTCATTGTAGAATAAGCTTTATAACTTTTCTTCCATAGCACTTCATTTTTCTGAGCTTTCCAGTTCATTTCCAGAGTTGAGGCTTTGAAACTAACAAGGTATTCAGTGATCATCTTTTTCTTATAATCATCTTTTTCTTCATGATAAGCCTTGTCCATAAAAGAAGCAATCGTAATCCAGTTTCCAAAATGTTTTTCTCCTCTGTTATGGATGATAGATGCTCCGTGAAAGTAATAGAAATAGGTATCTTCTCTCAGGAAAGCAATCTTTTCAAATTTCAGCATACTCTGGAAGCTCCACAAAACATCCTGAGAAAATAGATCTTTTACAAAATAAAGTTTGTGTTTCATCAGAAAGTCCAATCTCACAAGCTTATCACAGGCCATCACTGGATATTGTTCCTTTACAAAATTCCAGACTATATTTTTATTTCCTTCAAGAACATCTTTTTTAGAACGAATAGGAAAATAATTTCTTCTCCAGTTCTCTTCTTCATTAATGCACACACTTTGTCCTAAAACCATTTCTGCATTGGTTTCTTCAGCCAATTTCACCAAATGATCAATGGCATAATCTGTTATTTCATCATCACTATCAAGAAAATAAATATATTTTCCTTTAGCTAGGTCTATCCCGGCATTTCTTGCCATAGAAAGCCCTTGATTCGTGGGTTGATTAAAAACAATAAAATTGAAATCTGGATTATTAAGAATAAAATTTTCTGCAACTTCCATTGATGAATCCGGAGATACATCATTGATTAAAATACATTCAATATTTTTGTATGTTTGCTTTATAACAGAACTTAAACATCTTTCGATGAATTTTTCTACCTTAAATACTGGGATGACAATACTAACTAAAGGATTCATTTTCAAAATTTATTTAATAACAAAAGAGGGTTTCTATTAAAATATTTTCACAAACGTCCTACCTAGTCTAAATACATTTGTTATCTTGAAAGGCAAGCTACAGGCCTCTTAAAAATATTCAAAATTTCACTCATTCATTTATATTTTCCAAAAATAAGGAATTTGCTTTGAATGTTTATATTTGTAATATTATAATAATGGAATTTAGCCCACAAATATTACCCTCATACAGTCTATTATAAAAAAACAACATCAATCTATAAAACTAGGAGAGTTAGGAAACCAATCTGATATAAATAAACTTTTCAACTTTGTAATACGAGTAACCACACTTATTAATCACTTCATAGAAAATATTAAAGTTTCCACAAAAAAATTGGAATAAAAGCTAAAATTTTATCTTTGTATCAAAATGATGTAAAAAAAAGAAGACATGAAATCAACATTAGGACTATTGTTTATTAAAATAAAAAGTTTTACTAACCTATGTATTGTAGCCAACCAGCGCAGCCTCTTTTTCAATAAGAATAGTTTTGTACATAAGAGCTTCCGGATAGGATCTAATAACTTTTTTGATATATCTCCAAATGCACAATTTCATATTGAAGAAAACGTAGTGATTAATCAATCTAATTATATTACTGTAAAACCTAATGCTAAACTGAGTATAGGCAAGAATACTTATATAACAAGGGCTACCATATCATGTCTTGGCGAAATTACTATTGGTGAAAACTGTATTTTAGGGGAAGGAATGAAAATATTTGACCATAATCATCAATATACAAAAAAACCTTTTTCTGTCTCTCAAACAGCATTCAACATAGGTAGAGTAACCATTGGAAATAATGTTTGGACAGGTGCTAACGTTATTATTTTAAAAGATGTAACGATTGGAGATAATGTTATTTTGGGTGCCGGCTGCGTTATTCACAAAGACGTACCAGATAATACGATTATTGTAAATAAACAAGAATGGGCTATCAAATAAACTCCTAATTATATAGTCTAATTAATTAGAAAAAAGGAACAAACAACTTAAAAAACCTTCAAAGAAAATTTTAGTAATGGATATTTTAATCAAGTCATTCAATCGCCCTTTTTACTTAGACCGATGTATTGCATCGATTTACCAAAATATTTCGGGCAATTTCAAAATTAAAATTTTAGATGATGGCACTCCAAAAAAATATCTTGATAAAATCAAAACAAAATATCCTGAAATAGAAATATACCTTTCCGACAATTACGAAAAAAAGACAAAAGCAATTAATGAAAACTTAGCTTCAGGAAAAAATATTAATGGTTTCGAGATTCCAACAAAATTCTGGCATAAAATGGTTGAAAATTCTTCGAAATATGTCATTGTTACAGAAGATGATGTATGGTTTACTTCTCCTGTTAATACAGACAACTTAATAAAAGATGCAGAAAAGCACAACATCAATCTTGTAAAATTAGGATGGCTTGGTAATCAATCTGATCTAAAAAATCTTACTATCCAATCCATATCCGAAAATCTAGAATCTTCGAAGCCCCAAAAATTATTGTTACTCAATGAAAAACTAATGACTGCATTTTTCTATAATAAATACAAATTCTTTAGTATTTTATATAAATTAGGAAAAGTTGACAACTATACTCAAGGGAAATACTGGGCACTCAACTCTATATTAATGGGTTTTTTTAACAAGGAATATTGGTTAGCAATCTGGAAAGGTATGGAAGGTAGAGTCGATGAAAAAAAACAACTAATCAACGCCTCTGTTTACTATAAAAAGCATCAGAGTAATCCCTTTTTCATTTCCAAACTAAAAGTAGAATCCATGAAAACTACTTTTCAATCTTCAGCTACTAATTCTTACCACAAATATGGATTTGATTTTGATGTTAACCTATTTAATCATATAATTAATGAAGCTTGGTTTAAGAACGACTTTGATTCAATGGAAAATTATCCAAAAGATTTTTCTTTAGATTACTTTAAAAACTTTATTTCAGAAAAAATTAATGTATCTGAATTTGAAAAATGGACCACCAGATTCCGCAAACAGTATGAAGAAATAGGATGTATTATAGAATAAGTATTTTATTTTATGAAAACACCTACATATTTACCTTCAAATTCAACAACTATACTTTCTATATTATTTTTTTCACAAAAATCCTGATACGCAGAGTTATCACCAATATCATCACTAATAAACACTCCTCCACTTCTTAAATGTTTGTGTAACTCACTATACGCCCACATTCTGCCATCATAGCTTTTATCAGAGTCATAATGAATAACATCGAAAACCTGGTTTTCATTAAAAATTTTAGGTAAAGATTCTTTATCAGCAAAACGGAATAACTTCCAAGATTGTTTTAACCCCTCAGGCACTACATACCCTACATATTGATCTCCGTTCTGACCTAAATAAGGCATATCAGAACTATATAACGTACCTCCTCTTTTTTCAAGTGACAGCAATGAGGCTAACGAAGACCATCCATAAGCGACTCCAGTTTCTATTACACTTTTTGCCTGTGAAAATTCACATGCATAATATATTAGCTCCAGTGCACCAGGTCCTCCCATCTTTATAGGACATTCTTTTTCATTTTGTTCTGCAATGCTTAAAACTTGATGATATTCCTTTCTAAACGAATCTATATTTGTTCCAAAAAGTTGAGCAACAGCCTCTTTTTGAGAGATCGCCTTTGATTCTGCCCAAGAATTTGTTTTTTCTTTTCCTTTAAAAGCATTATTTCTATTGATGATATTCTTCAAAATCTTCCTCCCCAGCTCAGGATAAAGATCAGGCCTTTTCAGATATCCCATAAACGTTTTAAATACTCTTCCTAATTCATTCATTGTGCTTATTTTGTTACAAAAATATATATTTTTTTTGACTACATTTGTTTAAAAGTAATATCTTTTTAAGTGTTTAATATAAAAATATGATTAAATAAGCATTTTCCAATTTATATAAGAATATTAAAAAATGAAATTCTCAGTTCTCATCGCACATTATAACAATGCAACCTATTTTAAAGACTGCTATGAAAGCCTTCAAAAACAAACATACACAGATTGGGAAGCAATTATCATAGATGATTGTTCTAGTGATGCTGAAAAAGAAATGGTGAAATCTATAATAGCCAATAATAGCAGATTTAAATTCTTCGAAAATCAAGTAAATAAGGGAGTTGGATATACAAAAAGAAGGTGTATTGAACTTGCAACCGGAGAGATCTGCGGATTTGTAGATCCTGATGATGCAATTCTTCCTACAGCAATTGAAGAAACAATAAATGTATTTAATTCTAAAAAAGATATAGTCCTTACCTATTCCCGGCTTTCAATCTGCGATCAAAATTTGAAGCCACTTTACCCTTTTAAGGCTTCCAGCCAGGTACTCAATAACGATCCTCTTTTTTTTAATTATCCAATTCAAATCGCACATTTTGTTGCATTTAGACGAGATACTTACATGAAAACCATAAAAATAAATCCAGAACTAAAAATTGCTGAAGATCAGGATTTATATTATAAATTATATGAGGTAGGAAAAGTTTACTTTATAAATAAGACGAATTATTTATATAGAACTCATTCTGGAGGAATCTCCCAAAATAATAACAAAAAAAAATCTCGCGAATATTATGCTCTTGTAATCTGGCAAGCCATGCAGCGAAGAAACTTAAAAAAAATCAATGGGATAGAAATTCCTGAGACTTTTAGTAACGCACAGGAAATTTTTAATTTATTGGAGTATCAAAATAAAATATCCTATAGAATCAAGAAAAAGATATTAATCATTTTACAAAAATTTTCACAACAATGAGCCATAACAAAAAAGTAAAAGTTCTTTTCAGGCATCGTTCAATGGAAATGGGAGGTGTGGAAAAAGTGATTCTAAGTATGCTTAATCATCTCAACAAAGATCAGTTTGAAATAACAATATGCCTCAATATGAATCAAGGTGAGTTGCGTAATGAATTTCCAAATCATGTAAGAAAAGTATATCTTACTAAGGGAAAAGAAGATTTCTCTAAAAATCCTATTATTCATAAAGCACAGTTGTTGAGCAGAAGATTCAAACTTCGAAAAGCTCAAATAGATTCTAAAGTTGCAGATAACCTATTAAATGAAAATTATGATGTGGAAATTGCAGCAACTTATTCAGATTTCAGCCCTGTTTTAAACTCCTCAAATAAAAAATCAAAAAAAATAGGCTGGTTCCATTCAGACATTACAGTTCCAAAACTTCAGCCGATAGTCCCCCGAATTCTACGTCAAATTCCACAATTTGATTATTTTATTTTCGGGTCCCAGCAGACTAAAGATATATTAGTCGAGACTTATCCTGATTTGAAAATACCTGAAAATCAAGTTATTTTAAATGCCATTCCTATTGAAGAATTAAAGCAAAAAGCAATAGAATTTACTCCAGAATTTCCTAAAAAACCTGTTTTTGCTTCAGTAGCTAGACTGCATACCCGAAAAGGATTTCATAAGCTTATGGAGGCACATGCTCAATTATTGAAGGACGGTTTTGATCATCACATCATCATCATTGGTGATGGAGAAGAGCGCGCAAACTTAAGCAAACAGGCAGAAAATCTTGGAGTAACTAATAGTTTCCAGCTTTTAGGATCCATGATAAACCCTTACCCTTTTGTAAAAAACTCAGATTTTTTCATTCTTCCTTCTGAGTCTGAAGGGTGGCCATTAATTATTGCGGATGCATTAATACTACAAAAACCTATAATAGCAACCAATGTAGGAGGAATTCCCGAAATGATTACTCATAAGGAGAATGGTTATCTTATCAATTACGAAGTTGATGATATGTACGAATCGATGAAGGCATTTCTTACGCAACCGGAATTAGTTTCTGAAATAAAGATAAATTTAAAGGATATTGAAAAACAATTTGACAACCAAAAGATTTTCGATAGTGTAGAAGCAATTATCACCGATTTGGTGAAGTAGAAACTTTAATCAATAACAATGAATCTATTATACAGACTTATCCTAAAAATACATACAATCTGGAAAAGCATTTATGACAGGGCATACATTGAAATTTGCAAATCCAGAGGTATGAAGGTAGGAAAAGATGTAATTTTTATTGAAGCTCCTGCTTTCGGTTCGGAACCTTATCTTATTGAAATAGGTACTAGAACTAAAATTACAGCAGGATGTACTTTCATTAACCACGATGGTGCAATGTATGTCATCCGAAGTATGGAAAAATACAAAGACGCCAGAAACTTTGGCAGGATAAGGATTGGTGAAAACTGCTTCGTAGGAAATAACTGTACTTTTTTACCAGGATCACAAATGGGAAATAATTGTATTTTAGGAGCAGGTTCGGTTCTGAATTCTTCAATGCCCGATAACTCAGTCTATGCGGGAGTTCCTGCAAAGTTTATATGCACCATTGAACAATACGGAGATAAATCATTGGAAAACAACACCATGTACCCTCGCGAATTAGAAACAATTCGTCCACACCTTGATGAGTATATTTCAAAAAATTTACCTTATACTTATAAACCTGTAAAGAAAACGAATGACTGATAAGAAGAAAATCCTTATCCGAATCGGCTCTCTTCGCCATGGAGGAGCCGAAAAAGTACTCGCTACTTTTTTAAAGAACCTTCCCTCTGATCAATATGAAATTGACCTGCTTTTAAATCTGTATTCAGGAAAATATTTATCTGAGATTCCGGACTGGATCAATATCATCTATCTTAACAAAGGGGAAATGATTACCACAAACCGTATTCAGGACATTCTTCCAAAAGCAAAAAGAGTTATCTATCAGAATATCTTAAAAAGATTTCCCACTCTACTTTATAAGGGTAAATTAAAGAACAAAAAATACGACATAGAGTTTGCAGCCATTCATGGAATGCGCGACGAGATTTTGAACTCACCTTTGCAATCTTCAAAAAAAGTTGTCTGGATTCACAATGACTTATCTGAAGTAAAAGGATATTCAGATGAGGAAATCAAAAAATTTTTCAACTTTGATAGAATACTGGTTATTTCTAAAAAAATTGAAGATCTATTTTATGATCTCGCTGAAAATGATTTTGAAAAAAGAAAGGTGATAAGAATTTACAATCCTTTGGATACACAAGAAATTGTAAGCAAAGCTGAAAAACCTGTTATAAATTATCATTTTGAAGAAACTGTACCGACATTTGTTTCAGTAGGAACCGTCTTCCCTCAAAAGGGCTTTGACAGGCTTTTAAGAACTCATAAAAAGCTACTTGATGAAGGCTTAAAGCATAAAGTTCTGATTATAGGAGATGGCTATGATTTTGAAAATATCAAAAAATTAAAATCCGAGCTAGGTATTGATGAATCGGCTACCATGTTAGGATTCACAGACAATCCGTATCCTTATTTCAAAAATGCTTCATTCTATATATTGAGTTCGAGATATGAAGGCTTTCCCACAGTTCTTTTTGAAGCTATTACTTTAAAGAAAAAAATCATTGCTACAGAAGTTTCCGGCGTAAAGGAAATGTTGGATAATGGAGAATTGGGACTGATTGTTGAAAATTCAGAAGATGGCATTTATGAAGGAATGAAAAAGGCTTTAGAAGAACCAATCTTTTTTTTAAAATACCAGGAAAATCTCAAAAATTACGAGATGCCTTTTAATCTTGAAAATTCAGTAAATAAAATAAGTCGTATTTTAGACGAGCTGTAATTACATCCGTCATTTTTAAACCGGTTCAAATCAAGATATGTCAGAAAAACGCACTACCATTCAAAAAGATTTCCATAGAGAAAATGGGAAATGGCTTTCCACCCTTGAGATTTGGGCAAAATGTGTTAATCCTAATCTTCATTTTATTTACCTTCTAAGAAAAGCTCAGGAACATAAGAAAAAATCAATATTAGGGATTTTCTGGAGATTCATTTTAAGGCATCACCAGATAAAATATGGTTTTCAGATTTATCCGGAAACTCAGATTGGGGAAGGACTTTATTTAGGACATTGGGGAAGTCTGGTAATCAATCCCAATACTCAAATCGGAAAAAATTGTAATATCGCGCAAGGTGTTACTATAGGCCAGCAAAATCGTGGAAAAAATACAGGAATCCCTACCATTGGTAATGAAGTATGGATCGGTGCAAATGCAGTAATTGTAGGAGGTATTACTGTAGGAAATAATGTTTTGATTGCTCCTAATTCTTATGTCAATTTCGATATCCCGTCCGATTCCGTTGTAGTTGGAAATCCTGGCAAAATCTATCCGAAAGAAGATGCTACAGAAGGCTACATCAATAATAAAATATAAACAAAACCTTTAGATCCGTTTATTTATTTTAAGAATATTTTAATTATTATATTATTCCTTTATAATTAAATAGTTTGTAATTTTATCCCGTTATTTATGAGCTAAAATTACCACACCGCCCTTGATTTTACAATAAAAAACAATATCATTGACAAGTTTTAAAAGTAAAATATGATTTTATGTATATTTCAATATTAAACTTTGTTAAAAGAGATCAACCTTTCATCAAAAATTATATTTTTGCATGATTATTGATTTAATCTATTAGATTTGAAAATAATTTAAACGAAATAAATAATTATAAACCCTTAAATTTATTTTATGTCTCAATCGTATGAAGTTATTTTCGAAAACAATAGAAAATGGGTAGAATCCAAAATTTCTCAGGATCCAGCCTATTTTGAAGAATTAGCGAAGACTCAGCATCCTGACTATCTGTATATCGGATGTTCAGACAGCAGAGCTACAGCTGAAGAATTAATGGGGGCTAAACCTGGAGAAGTTTTTGTTCACAGAAACATCGCTAATGTAGTTAATACTTTAGATATGAGTTCGACAGCTGTTATCCAATACGCTGTAGAACACTTAAAAGTAAAACACATTATTGTTTGTGGGCATTACAACTGTGGTGGTGTAAAAGCAGCGATGACTCCTCAGGATTTAGGATTGTTAAATCCTTGGTTGAGAAACATTCGGGATGTTTACAGATTACACCAGGGTGAGCTTGATTCTATTCAGGATGAAGGTAAACGTTATGACAGACTTGTTGAACTGAATGTTCAGGAGCAATGCATTAACGTTATTAAAATGGCTTGTGTACAAGAAAGATACATTTTAGAAGAGTATCCTATTGTTCACGGCTGGGTATTCGATCTTAGAACCGGGAAAATTATTGATTTAGAGATAGATTTCGAAAAAGTTTTGAAAGATATCCAGAAAATCTATAACCTTACGGAATCTGATTGGGTAATGAACAGAAAAACAACGTAGTTTTTCTAAAAAGAATGTGAGATGAAATTCTGGAGTATTATTGTTTTAACGGTTTTCCTCAACTTTACAGCACTGCCAAGCATTGCTGTCATAGCTGGTTGGGATTTACTGAGAACAAATATAATAGTAAATGAAGAAGAGCCACATTCTCATCCTACCACTTTTACTGTTTACGAAAAGACACTTCCAAAAACTTTGGATGTATTCGATTTTCTTAAATTTTTCGAACCTGATCCAAAAGACAGGTCTTTTGTTCTGATAGATGATTCCTTTCATCTGTCGCCTCTATTAACGATATTCTCTCCTCCTCCGGAAGCCTAATCCTGATAGTTAGATTTTTTTGATAGTTTACACACTACTGTATCATTTTTTGATATGGAACACACACGCCTTTTAAAAATTAAATTTTTAATCTTTTACAACTGATTAGACAGATAAATCGATTGTATTTCACAGCTTACATCATGAAAAAGACATCATTAATAGGAGGAATCAAGGAAAATTTCCCTTCAGGACTCGTTGTATTTTTAGTAGCTCTTCCCTTATGTTTAGGGATTGCTTTAGCCTCAGGTGCTCCGCCCTTATCCGGAATTATTGCGGGTATTGTAGGAGGGCTCGTAGTAGGAACAATTAGTAATTCAAACATTTCGGTTTCTGGTCCTGCCGCAGGATTGACAGCAATAGTTTTAACAGCTATTACAGACCTTGGCGCATTTGAACTTTTCCTTTGTGCGGGGATTGTTGCTGGATTTATTCAGCTTGTCCTTGGATTTGTCAGAGCTGGGAGTATTTCTAATTATTTTCCTAATAATGTTATTGAAGGGATGCTTGCAGCCATTGGTATCATTATTATTTTAAAGCAAATCCCCCATGCATTAGGATTTGACAAGGACTACGAGGGACACGAGTCGATCTTTGATAATGGGCTAAATTTTAATTATTTCACCGAGCTATTTGATGCTATACATCCGGGAGCTATTATTGTAACTATTGTTTCAATAAGCCTTTTGTTAATCTGGGACAAAGCTCCTACTCTAAGAAGGATGAAAATGCTTCCCGGAGCATTGGTTGCCGTAGTTGCAGGAATCTTATTGAATGAAGTCTTTAAAGCGACAGGAAGCTCATTGGCAATAAAAACAGAACACTTGGTTTCTTTACCTGTTCCAAAATCTATTGAGGATTTTAAAAATTTAATTACATTTCCTGACTTCGGTGGATTTACAAACACGAAGGTTTGGATAGCAGGAGCAACAATTGCGATTGTAGCTTCTATTGAAACGCTACTTTGTATTGAAGCATCGGATAGATTAGACAGACAAAGAAGGATAACAGATACCAACCTGGAACTTAAAGCACAGGGAATTGGAAATCTTGTAAGCTCATTTATTGGAGGACTCCCGATGACTTCTGTAGTTGTAAGAAGTTCAGCCAATGCAAATGCAGGAGCAACCTCTAAGCTTTCGGCTATGATCCACGGTGTCCTGCTCTTGGTGTGTGTACTTACAATTCCGTTTTTACTCAATCTAATCCCTCTCGCTACATTAGCAGCGGTATTGATTTTAGTCGGATATAAACTTGCGAAACCTGCCACTTTTAAACATTTCTGGCGTTTAGGAAAATTTCAGTTTATACCATTTGTAGCAACCGTTGTAGCCATTGTGGCAACAGATTTACTAAAAGGAGTTGGAATAGGGCTTGCTATCTCTATTTTCTATATTCTTCAGGGAAATATGAAAAGAGCTTATTATTTAAGCAGAGAAAAGTTGGATGATGCAGATGGAATCACGATTAAACTGGCAGAAGAAGTTTCATTTTTAAATAAAGCAGCCATCAAAAAAACACTTAAAAATATTAAACCTAATTCTATGTTAACCATTGATGCCAGAGATACTTCATACATTGCGACGGATGTTCTGGAAATGATTCAGGATTTTGCTAATATCCGGGCAAAGGAAGAAGATATCAATGTAGAACTATTAGGTTTTAAAACATCATATAGAGATTATGAGAAAGATGAAAATTCACATATCATAATTACTCATAAAAGAGCAATGTAAGCTCATTCAAAATAAAATTTTTTTTTAACTTTAAATTTGTAAAACAATTAAATTATATGAAAGCACATACGTATGAAACACAGTCTACGATTACTCCTGAAAAAGCATTAGACTTTTTAAAAGAAGGAAATCAAAGATTTGTAAATAACCTTAAAGCCAACAGAGACCTTCTGGAGCAGGTAAATGACACACGTGAAGGACAATGGCCTTTTGCAGTGGTTTTAAGCTGTATCGACAGTCGTACATCTGCGGAGCTTATATTCGATCAGGGATTAGGAGATGTTTTCAGTATCAGAATCGCTGGTAACTTTGTCAATCAGGATATCCTTGGCTCAATGGAATTTGGCTGTAACGTTGCCGGTTCCAAACTTGTTGTTGTTTTAGGACACACTAAATGTGGAGCTTTAAAGGGAGGGCTTGACGCAGCACAAATTGAAGGCATGGGAATGGATAACCTTAACCACCTTATCAATCATTTTGATCCAATCATCAATGACATAATTGAAGAAAATGAAGAACGCTCATCAAAAAACAGCGCACTTCTGGAAAGGCTTAATCAGCAAAATGTGAAAAAAGCGATCGAAGATATCCGTAAACAAAGTTCAACGCTTAGAAACCTTGAAGCCGAAGGTAAAATTAAAATCGTTGGAGCTAACTATGATGTTGAAACAGGTGCTGTAACCTGGTTATAATAAATGATTAGTTGCATATTTTAGATCAAAAGGAACTATTCAATACTCCAAAGACCATCGAAATTCGATGGTCTTCTTTATTTAAACCATCATTAAGATCTTGTTTTAGCAAAGTTTTAACAAAGTGCCTGACATTACAGGTTTAGAAAAATACTTACATTTGATACTCGAAATGATGTTACCAATATACTTATGAAAATACAAATAAACATTCTTCTGATTGGAGCTCTACTCTTCTTAAATGGTTTTTTAAAAGCTCAAAAAACAGTCAGTGATACTCTTGCCTATGCCAAAAAGTTTGAGACCAATAAAGAAAAATATATTGGAAAAGCTTTTTCTCTTTTGCTAAAGGATATGGTTCAACTACAACCCAAAACAGCAAAATCTGATATTCAAGAAAATGTCAACAATCCTTTGCCAAGTACATTATTTAGATTTTCGGACAAGGATATGAATTCCGGTAATGAAGTCACTTTAGTCATCAGGTGGAAGCCCGATAACTCACCAACCACTCCAATAGAGTTTTTTGAGCAGGAGCACAATTATCGATTTACCGTAAGTGAAAAAAACTTCTTTGAAAAGAAAATAATAAAAGACATTACAGTCTACAAATAACAAAGCCTCCATTTCAGGGGGCTTTAATTTATATGAAACTCAAGTTTATTTACCATTAAAAGCAGACATTGTATTATTAATACCAGCAAAGACAAATGACAAACATGCTTTTGAAAACTTGTCAATTCTTTCGGGCAGCTTCTCTCGCTCCTCTTCATTCCATGTCCCTAAAACATAGTCAACCTGTCGGCCTTCTGAAAAGTCTGCAGATATTCCAAACCGGAGTCTTGCGTAATTCTGAGTTTGTAATACTTCATTAATATTTTTAAGCCCGTTGTGTCCGGCGTCAGATCCTTTCATTTTCATCCTAAGGGTTCCAAAAGGCAATACCAGATCATCGGTTACAATCATTATATTTTCCAAAGGAATATTTTCTTTCTGCATCCAATACTTTACGGCATTTCCGGAAAGGTTCATATACGTGTCCGGCTTTAAGATTAATACTTTTCTTCCTTTATATTTACCCTCTGCCATCCATCCAAAATTAGTGGTATTGAAAGAAGCGTCAAGTGTTTCCGCAATTTTTTCCGCAACTTTAAAACCTATATTATGGCGTGTATTTTCATATTCGGAACCTTTATTACCAAGACCGACAATTAAATATTTCATGTAGAAAATTTTTGCAAAATTAGAGATAAAAAATAAAAAACTCAATCCGATAAAGAATTGAGTTGTATGTATTGTTTAAAAACTTTTTTATAAAGGCTTATAAATATAGTTGATTCCAAATCCTTTGGTCACATAAGTCTGAGGATCATAATGATAATCTGTACTGAATATAGCAGGCATCGGAATAGGTGTTGTAAGATCTGTAATTGCCATTCTCTTAGGGCTATTCGGAGACAATGTCAAGCTTCTTCTATCATTGTATTTGGTTGATAAAATCATAGATACTTTATACGCAAATGGTAATAAAGAATAAGCACTTATCTGGCTATCGAAATTAGTATAATCATAGCCCAGTTTTTCAGTAGGAGCTCCATGCACATTGTTAGTCATCGGCCCATAGTGCCTTACTACCCTGGCTACATTATCTCCCAGATAAGTATACCCTGTATTTGAATATTCTGTATAAGCAAATGCCCCTGGTATATCATCTCCTGTTTCCATAAGAATAGAATCAAGTTTGCTTGTAGCAGCAGCATATTTTAAATTATAAAGAGTTTTTGTTTTTTTCAAAAGAGTTTGTGGTCCCGGAGTCGTAGCGGGAGGTACAGGATCCGGTCTTCTGTAAATAGACCGGTTTTCAGAAATTTTTTCTAATCTGCCTGATACACCATAGGTGAAGATCTGAGAGTAAGATATACTGTCTTTATCAAGTTTCCCATTATTATCTAAATCCAGAAAACCTCTAAAATCAATTTTACTTACTTTATCTCCACTATACATTACGTCTGTAATAGAAGCACTATCTGTAAGTACTCTCGATAGAAGCAGACCATTATAATGATACTCTGCAATAGTATCCGCATCAGTAATTTCTCTGTATAGCGCTCTCGGGCCAATTAATCCTGTATTATTATTTAGGTCGATAAGAGGGTTACCATCCTCATCAATAAGGTCTTTACAAGAATGGATGGAAGAAAAACCAGCAAACAGTAAAATAAAATAGAAAAGTTGTTTCATTTCTAAAGGGGATTATTTATTTTTTCACAAATATAATTTTTTTTTAAATAAAAAGTATATATTTATTTATATTATAATAAAAACGACAATTCAACTGAACAGTTCTAAAAATTTCCAAATACACGTCTCAGCAAATCCAAACCCACGACATATACAATTAAAAATCAGATACATAAAATAATAAACAGCAGCTTCTTCTAAAAAAATAAAAAAGCATACATCAGACATTTAACTCGATCGTAATTCCGAAAGTGATAAGCTATCTCCATAAAAAAAATCTAAAAGTTTCACTTTTAGATTTTTTTTATTTTGGGTTAATCTTGTAAATTAATAAGGCTGTAGTACCTGAGTTGTCAATACAGACTGCGCCATATCATCATTTAAAAAAGTAGTGTTTACAGCTTTTCCGGTTCCTAAAGTTCCTGAGTTCAAATTTCTCTTTGTACATGCAACTTTTACACTATAGTTATTCTGAGGTGTAAGGTTAGTCAGTGTGGCATTAAGATTAAAAACCTTATTAGTTCCGTCACCGCCTACTAAAACGTCAGTTCTCACGGCCTTAAGCATATTATTTACGAAAATACCACATGCATAACTTATAGAAGAGTTAGCATTAGTTGTTTTTTGAGTTGTGGTTTGGAAGGTAAATACCACTTTGTTAGTTGCATTTGTAGTAGAGAAAGTATCTACAGCTCCTGCCAGTACAGTCCATGTCGCATCCAGAGCAGCATTTTCAGCATACGGAGCTGTTGAACCATTTGCCCCGCTAAAAGTAGCTCCCGTTTTATCGGAAACCGTATTCATAGAAAACAAAGCCATACTCCCCTGCCCATCAGCTATTTTTATACTTTTCCAATCATTCACTGACAAATCAGAATTGTTATGCAAAATATCCCCTGCATTTCCGGCAACTCCTTTTACATTATTAGTTCCTCCTGTTCTCAACTCCTTATTGATATTCAAATCTCCATTAATATCCAACATATTTACCGGAGTCGAAGTATTTATACCCACCTGAGCCTTAGCTAGACCAACACCCAATAATAGTATTATTAAAAATATTTTTTTCATGACTTAATTTAAAATTGGGTTAAACACTTGCGGCACTTCATACACATCGATTTTCAAAGAAGACTGAGCAATAAAGCTATCAATGTTGGTAGCAACATTAATCCCAATTCCCAAAGTAGCATTATTGGTGTTATACGACTTTAGTCTTGAGCAAGCAACACTAATGTTATGGGTTCCCTTAGTAAGGTTTTCTGCAATTCCTATCTGATTATGCGTTAAGAATGTGCTAGCGGCACTACTTGCCTTTATATTCCCTTGTCGAAGGTTCACTAATTTATCATCTACAAAAATTCCGCAGGCGTAGTCGATTGCCGTATCCGGATTACCGTTTGCCGGAAAGTTAGTATGAATTACCGTTTCAAACTGAAAATAGGTTTTACTATCTGTACTGTATACCTGGAAAGGCTGTGATAAAGCAGTAATTTTCTTAAAATTATTAAAGGTGCTGAATGCAGCTCCTTTCACAAAGCTGGTAGATCTGGTAGATGCTGTACTGGATTCTTCAGAACCTGTAAAAGTAACACCCGTTCTGTCTGAGAAAGAGTTATTAAAAATCAAATAAAATTTATTCACTTCATATTCAGGAATTCTAAGCGTTTTCCATACCGGAGGGTATCCTTCGCCCTGAGAAACTAAAACCTGATCATTAGTTCCTTGAGAAAGGCTGTTATTTGTAGTGCTTAGTAAAACAAGCTTATTGCGGAGATTAATATCTCCATTAACGTCTAATTTTGCTCTGGGAGTTACTGTTCTTATTCCTATCTGCGCAGATAAAGACAGCCCTACTGATAAAAACAGGATAGATAAAATATTTTTCATGGATTAATTGCCTTTGTAGGTTATATATTCAATAATATCAATCTTTAGATCTGACTCTAAAGTGAATGCATTGGATGCTGTATTCGTATTCGAAATATTACGCCCAATGGCAAATTGACTATTAACATCTGATGTTGTAATTTTCCTACAAGCCACTTCTAGTTTCTGATTACCCAGAGGAACATTCTGCTCGGTATAATTAAGGGTAAAAATATATTCTTGGATTCCGCCTTTATCGGAATTATTGTTTGAAGAGATTTTATCAGGGCGGATAGCAACAAGTTTCCCTCCTCTAAATACGCCACATGTAAAACTAATATTCTGTGAGGTTGTTGCTACAGGAGCCTTCATTTCAACTCCTGTCTGAAATTGATAGGTGACCCTGTTTCTCGCGTTTTTTATTTTAAAACTGTTTTCAAGACCTTCAATCTTTACCCACTTTCCTTTTCCGGTATCCGTAATATTATCTCCAACACTATTGGTGTAAACATTATCACCCGCAACTCCATTCGATAAGCTAGTAATTCCTTTTTGATCTAATGATAAATACGAATTAATCAATTTATACTGTCCTTCCTCCATAAAGGACACATTGATCGATTTCCAAATTGGAGGTAAGTTTGGGCCTTGAGAAACCAAAACCTGGCCGTTTAATCCGGCATTTCCGACTTGCGACGAAGTACCGCCTACTCTTAGCTCTTTTCTTAAGGTAGTTTTCCCGTTAACGTCGAGAGCAGCATTGGGTGTACTTATCCCAATTCCCACCTGGGCGTGCGCATAGATTGAGCAAAATCCGATAACGCAGCAGTAAATAGTTTTTTTCATAATAAGGGCTGCAAAGGTACATTTTTTTTATATAAAACACTATTGTTTAATTATTTATACTATAGAAATATATCTAATAACTAATAGAATTCTTTATACAAAAAAGTAGAATTATTTTTACAGCCAGCAAAAACTCCTTCTATAAAGCCAAAATCGACTTTAATAAAAGATTAACCTCATCTACATTTTTTACTTTATCTTTTCGCATCATCAGGTTATTTCCTTCTTTCCCTATTTTTTCCTTAAGCTGTGCTTCTGAAGGGTTTTGGGTTAAATAACTAATAATATGCTTAAACTTATCGGTCTGATAAAACTTATCCTGTGGATTACTTGGAAAATATCCTAAAAAGACTCCATTTTTCATAACAATCTTTTCAAAACCAATATCAGCAGCCAGCCACTTCAAGGATACACTTTTTAAAAGATTAACAGCCTCTTTTGGCAAATCACCAAAACGATCAATCAGTTCATTTTCAAATTTTTGAAGATCTTTTTCATTATCTATTTCAGCAATTTTCTGATAGAGTGATAACCTTTCTTCCGTATTAGAAATATAAAAATCAGGAAGCATAAGCTCCAGGTCGGTATCTATATTTACATCTTTTACCGATTTAAAGAGTTTTTGTCTATCCTCTTCATTATCAAATAAATTCTCAAAATCCTCATCATCTTTTAACTCTTCCAAAGCTTCCTGCATCAGTTTTTGATAGGTCTCAAACCCCATTTCGTTGATAAAACCACTTTGTTCCGCTCCTAGCAAGTCACCTGCTCCGCGGATCTCAAGATCTTTCATGGCAATTTGAAAACCACTTCCTAAATCTGAAAACTGCTCAATAGCTTCCAATCTTTTTCTTGCATCAGAAGTCATCATATCATAAGGTGGTGTGATCAGATAACAAAAAGCTTTTCTATTGCTTCGTCCTACTCTCCCTCTCATCTGGTGAAGATCTGCCATCCCAAATCTCTGGGCATCATTAATAAAAATGGTATTCGCATTAGGAACATCAACACCACTTTCAACAATTGTCGTAGAAACCAGAACATCATATTTACCCTCCATAAAGTCAAGTACATTTTTCTCCAGCTGCTTCCCTTCCATCTGACCATGCCCGGTAATCACCCTTGCATCAGGAACTAATCTCTGAATCAGCCCGGCAATATCTTTCAGGTTTTCTATCCTGTTATTAATGAAATAAACTTGCCCATCCCTCTGTAGTTCATAGGATACAGCATCACGAATAATCTCTTCATTGAATCCTACAATCTGTGTATCAACAGGCTGCCTGTTGGGAGGTGGTGTTTTTATAACCGAAAGATCCCTTGCCGCCATTAAAGAAAACTGCAAAGTTCTCGGAATTGGCGTCGCTGTTAAAGTCAGTGTATCTACATTACTTTTAAGGGTTTTTAATTTATCTTTTACAGAAACTCCGAATTTATGTTCTTCATCAATAATCAGTAAACCTAAATCTTTAAATTTCACACTGGCGCTAGCCAGCTGATGTGTTCCTATAATAATATCTACCTTTCCATTTTTCAAGCCCTCTAAAGCTTCAGATTTTTGTTTTGCTGTTCTGAACCTATTTACATAAGATACATTAACTGGGAAATCCTTTAGTCTTTCTTTGAAACTTCTGTAGTGCTGAAATGCAAGAATAGTAGTCGGAACCAGAACAGCTACTTGTTTACCGTCAGTCGCGGCTTTGAATGCCGCCCGAATAGCAACCTCTGTTTTACCGAACCCCACATCACCGCAAACCAATCGGTCCATTACGGTACTGGATTCCATATCCTTTTTCACGTCAATCGTTGCTTTTTCCTGATCTGGAGTATCTTCATAAATGAAACTTGCCTCCAGCTCATTTTGCAAATAAGAATCCGGAGTAAAAGCAAAGCCTTGTGCTGTTTTTCTTTGAGCATATAATTTGATCAGGTCAAAAGCAATCTGTTTTACCTTTGCTTTTGTTTTCTGCTTCAAGGATTTCCATGCCGGTGAACCCAGCTTACTCAGAACAATCTCTTTTCCATCCGGCCCGTTATACTTGGATATTTTATGCAGTGAATGAATACTTACATACAACAGATCTCCATTTTTATAAGTCAGTTTAAAACATTCCTGGATTTTCCCATCATTATTCACTTTCACCAATCCCATAAATTTTCCTATTCCATGGTCGATGTGAGCAATATAATCCCCTACTTTCAGAGACATTAGGTCTTTCAGGGTCAGTTGTTCAGATTTTGCAAAAGTATTTTTGGCTTTATATCTCTGATACCGGTCAAAAATCTGGTGATCCGTATATACTAAAAGTTTATGATTATAGTCTACAAATCCCTCGTGCAGTTCCGACTTAAAGCTTTTGAAAAAAGCCTCATGTTCCAATTCTTCAAAAATGGATTCCAGCCTTTCTTTTTGCTTTTCCGTCGAAAAAGAAATCCAGGTATCAAAGCCTTCACTTTGTTTTTCTTCAAGATCCTGAATTAATAATTCAAAATTCTTATGAAAAGATGGTTGAGCAGTTTGCTCTATGGTAATATTAAATGTTTCGAGCTCTTCTATTCCGACACTGCTGAAATCGATTGTTTTAAATTTTTTATAATCGAATAAAAATTCCTGATCAGAAATAAACAGTTCCTGCGGGGTTCTATGTGCAATATCTTTACTCAGAGTTTCATATTTTTCCAGTGCTTTCTCGTAAAATGATTTGATTTTCTGAAGTCCTACAACTGCATTTTTAGAGACAACAAAACTTTCTTTAGGCAAAAGCTGCAGCAAGGAAACCCTACTCGCTGAAACCGAAAAGTTCATATTGGAAACCAACTGAAATTCTTTTATTTTATCAATAGAAAGCTGTGTTTCAATATCAAAAGTTTTAATGCTTTCTACTTCGTTTCCAAAGAAAGTAATTCTGTAGGGTTTCTCATAAGAATAAGAAAAAACATCTACAATCCCACCCCGTACAGAAAATTCTCCCGGCTCTGATACGAAATCCGCTTGCTGAAACTGATAATGTGAAAGCAATTCGTCCACAAAATCGAAATCCAATTGATCCCCCACCTTAATATGATGAGAGATGGCCTTAAAATCCTCTTTCTTTAAAACTTTTTCAGATAATGCCCCGGCATAGGCAACGATCACTTTCGGAGATTTGCTAGAGTTAAGTTTATTTAAAACCTCTGTCCTCAGGACAAGATTTGCATTCTGTGTTTTTTCAACCTGATACGGCTCAAGATGAGTTGCAGGAAAGAATAGAACTTTGTCTTTTCCCAATAAATCTTCTATTTCCGTATTAGCATATAGGGCTTCTTCTTTATCATCAATTAAATAAAGGATATTCTTTTTCTGTGTCAGGAAAAGTTCCGCTACAAAAACAGAAGAGGAAGACCCTGCATTTCCTTTAACGGAAATATGCTGATGAGCTTCTAACTGGGTGAAAATTTCTTTACCAAATTCTTTTTGCAACAAATCTGGAAGAAACTTTTCATTAATGGCTTTTAACTGCATAGATAATGGTGGTATAAACGACGAAATCGATTTCGGGGGTTTCCGAAATCGTTATCACATCTTAACAAAGGTAAATATATTTTTCCCAACTCACCACAACGAACATTATACAATAAACAAAACTAACAGAAAACAACAATATTAATAATAAATTTCAGCCAATTCATTTAATTAAACGTTAAAAAAATCATCATTTTATTACATGGCATAGTGTTTGAAAATTCCATTGATACGAAACATTAAATAATAATATTATGAAAAAAGCAATCAAATTTTTAGGAGTTTTTATGTTGGTCTTTTTTACGGCCATCGCAATTTCTTCGTGTAGCAGAGATGATGATCCTGCCAACAATGACTTCTTTGCAGGAACATACCGGGGAAGCGTATCATATAATGATGGATCCACAAACACAAGCACTGATGACGGAAGTGTATTTGTAACTAAAATCGCCAGTGGTACAAAATATAATTTTGCCTTTTCAAACGGTATTCCCGCATTGAATGGAATTCAGTTTGAGCAAAAAGGAGACAATACACTGGTAATGGTTGGATCAAATGCTACTTCATACATCAGAATCGATAACAACGAATTAAAAATCCTGTATGCTAAAGATGGCAAAACATGGACTGCCAATTGTACACGATAAAAAATAATTACCTCTATAAAAAAACCTGTTCCTTACTTACGGAACAGGTTTTTTTATAGAAAATAAGGGACAGATTTAAGCTTTTTTTAATCTGTAATAAACTTTAGTTAAGTTTCTAAACGCTAGATTTTTCAGCCTGATTTTTGTATATCTTTACTTAACAAAACCAAAGTAATATAATTCCTATGAAAAAACTATTATCAGCAATGTCACTAATGCTAGGATTAGGACTTGCTACAGCTCAGCAAACGGCACCGGCAACAGCTGCTAAAACCGTTCAGCAAGCTCCAAAAACTGTGAAAGCCGCTGAAACTAAAATGGCAACAAAATCTGCCACAGCATCAACCGCTGGAATGAAGATGAAAAAGGATGGAACTCCAGATAAAAGATACAAGGCAAACAAGCGTCTAAAAAAAGATGGCACACCTGATAAAAGGTACAAAGCCAACAAATAAACTCAACATATAGTTGTTATTTTCATAATCAAATTTCGAAGAACCGATGAACTCATCATCGGTTTTTTTATGGTATATCTCTTAAAAACACCATTAGATTCTTTAGTTATTAGTTATTTTATAAATTTGAACCATGTTAAGCTTTCTTAAAAAAAATATAGCGTTGCTTTGGGCAAAAAAACACGTCCAAAAAGCCGAAGAATTTAAAAAAAATGCTGAAAAGGATCAGGAAAAACTACTCTTGTCCTTAGTTAATTCTGCAAAAAAAACTCTTTTTGGAAGAGAGCATGAATTTGAAAATATTCACTCGATCAAAGATTTTCAAGATAAAGTATCTGTTGCTGATTATGAAGATCTAAAACCCTATATAGAAAGAGTAAAGAAAGGACAATCTAATATTCTATGGACTGACACTCCTGAGTACTTTGCAAAAACATCCGGCACAACTTCCGGTTCAAAATACATTCCCATTTCTAAAGAAGCAATGCCTTATCAAATCAAAGGAGCACAAAGTGCCCTCTTTCACTACATCGCTCAAAAAGGTAACGCTAATTTTGTCAACGGAAAAATGATTTTCTTACAGGGCAGCCCGGAGATGGAAGAAGTGTACGGAATCAAGACAGGACGCCTTTCAGGAATCGTTGCTCATCACATTCCGAATTACCTTCAAAAAAATCGTCTGCCGAGTTGGGAAACCAATATTATAGATGATTGGGAAGCCAAGGTTGACAAAATCGTAGAAGAAACAGAAAAAGAAAACATGACCCTGATTTCAGGAATCCCACCTTGGTTGATCATGTATTTTGAAAAGCTGATCGAAAGACACGGAAAAAAGATAAAGCAAATTTTCCCCAATCTTCAGCTTATTGTGACGGGTGGGGTAAATTACGAACCTTACCGTGACAAAATGGAAGATCTCTTGGGTGGAACAGTGGATATTATTCAAACATTTCCAGCTTCAGAAGGCTTTTTCGCATTCCAGGATGATTTCACCAAGGAAGGTCTTTTGCTTTTAACAAATCATGGTATATTCTATGAATTTATTCCATTGGAAGAGTACGGAAAACCAACAGCAAAAAGATTAACCTTAAAAGATATTGAACTTAATAAAGACTACGCCTTAATACTAACCACGAACTCAGGACTTTGGGCATATTCAATTGGTGATGTGGTAAGGTTTATCAATAAAAACCCGCATCGTGTATTGGTAAGCGGAAGAACAAAACATTTCACATCTGCTTTTGGTGAGCACGTCATTGCATTTGAAGTTGAGGAAGCAATGAAAGCAGCTTTAGAAAACTACCCTGCTCAAATTACAGAATTTCATCTTGCCCCTCAGGTAAACCCAAGCGAAGGACTCCCTTATCACGAATGGTTTATTGAGTTTGAAAAAGAACCTGCCGATCTAACAGGCTTTAAAGATGAACTTGACCAACAGCTAAGAAAACGCAACACCTATTACGATGATCTTATTTCAGGAAACATCTTACAAAAACTGCAAATTACACGGCTTAAGAAAAATGCTTTTCAGGAATATGCTAAATCACAAGGAAAGCTGGGTGGACAAAATAAGATTCCAAGATTAGCAAATGACAGAAAAATCGCAGATTTATTAGAAATCTATAAATTTTAATTACTTTTTTTCAATTCCAAAAACATATATTCAAAAAAAATTATAAATTTGGAAAACTAAATAAAAATAATGAAAGTATCTGTACTCCTAAAATCCTCTTTTTTAACCTCTTTATTTTTAATCTCATCATGTGCTACCACAAAATATAGTGAAGATGTTTCAAAAAACAATTATTCTAACCTGGAAGCAGGAAGAGTATATATTGTTACGATGAAAGATGGCTCTAAAAAGCAAAAAATGCTATTTCGTAACGTGCAAGGTGATAATATCGCAGGAACGACAGGAAAAAAAGACAGTACAGAAGTAATTATTCCTAAAGCAAATGTTGCTGCGGTGAAAGACCGATCAAGAGCAAGGGTAACAGCAGGAGCTGTTGTGATAGGAGCAGCGGCGGCGGCGGCCATTGTAATCAGCGCATCAAGAGCAGACTAATAGACCCTATCTTTTAAAAAGTATTTGATTTATCATTTGAAAAATCAACCTCCCAACAGTTTTAAATCAATATTTAGAGCTATTTTTGCGTATGATTTCCTTTACTCCGTTAAAAACATTGAAAAATGTTGAATTCAGAAATCTTCTTACAGGAAGATTTTTTATTGTTTTAGCCTTTAGAATGCTTGCTACCTTACTCGGATGGTGGGTATATCAACTAACAAAGGACCCATTTTCAATAGGATTAATAGGATTATCTGAAGTCATTCCAGCTGTTAGTTGCGCTTTGTATGCCGGACATGTTATCGATATGAACGAAAAGAAGAAACTTCTTCTTATTTGTAATTATGCATATATCTTCCTGATAGGTTTGTTGCTTATTCCTGCTTTTTTTGATGTAGAAATGCATTTTTCAGGACACCAGATCACGTATTTCATTTATGGGGTTATTTTTTTCACAGGAATCGCAAGAGCTTTTATCGGGCCTATCATCCCATCTATGATTCCTAAAATTGTAAAAAAAGAAAATTTACCCAATGCCGTAACTTTAAATCAGGCTACCTTTCTGATCTCTTCTGTTTGCGGACATGCCGTAGGCGGTTTTCTGATCGGATTCTTTGGTGTAAAATGGACATTAGTAGTTATTATATTACTCATCTTCACCGCATCATTGTTTTTCTGGCAACTCCAAAAACAGTATTCCGAATACAAAAAAGATTCTGTAAAAATAGTAGAGAGCATGCGGGAAGGGATTTCTTATATATTTAAAACCAAAGAAATTCTGGGTGCTCTTTGTTTAGATATGTTTGCGGTACTTTTTGGGGGAGCTGTTGCCATGATCCCAGTATATGCTACGGATATTCTGAAAGTAGGCGCAGAAGGATTCGGATTATTAAACGCTGCTTCAGATATTGGAGCTATGTGCATCATCACAATTCTATCCATCATTCCATTAAGAAGAAACCAAGGCAAGATACTATTGGGGGTAGTAACCGGATTTGGACTCTGCATTATAGGATTTGGACTCTCGAATATATATTGGCTGTCATTTATGTTTTTGGTATTGAGCGGAATGCTAGATGGAATATCCGTTGTTATACGAGGTACAATTGTACAGTTAAAAACACCGGACCATATAAGAGGGCGCGTTCTCAGCGTCAATTCAATATTCATTATGTCCAGTAATGAAATGGGACAGTTTGAAAGTGGTCTTTCTGCAAAGCTTCTGGGGGTAGTTCGTTCGGTAGTTTTCGGGGGTACGATGACCGTTCTTATCGCCTTACTTGTAGGAACTACAAATCCTAAATTAAGAAAAATGCAATATTAAACACATATTCACCGTTCTATTAAATAAATCTTAAAAACATTAATTGAAGGTTAATAATTTTTTATATTTGTCCTATAAAATCCCCCTTATGAAAAAAATACTATTAGCTTTTTGCTTTGCCTTATTTGGCGTACTTATATCTGCCCAGAGCAGCTATGAGAAGACGCTGAATCAGAAAGCAGAAAAGATATCTACAGCAAAGACCATTGCTGATTACGACAAGCTTTTTAAGGAATTTTCGGAACTAAAAAAAACAAAAGATCCCTATAAGTGGAAAGCTTATTATTACGCAGGTCTTATGTTATATAACAAAACCGAACTTCTTTTAAAAAATAACAAAAAGACAGATATACGGGAAATCAATAGCCTTGCTGAAAAGTATGTTTTAGGTAGCTTAGCTGCGGAACCTGACAATAAAGAGAACAATGATTTATTGAATCTCATTAGAGAGCAAAAGACTAAATCTGAAGTTGGCGGAACTATTTTAGCCAATAAAAAATAGTTTAAAACAGATTTACTTCTAATAACTTTAAAAAATCATTCTATGAAAAAAGCATTACTCTTTATAACTTTTTTGGTTTCTCATTTCTTTTTTGCACAAAATAATGACTGTGTTACAGCAATTCCTATTTGTAGCAATGCCAATATTACTCAAACTCCCAATGGTATTGGGGATCATGATGAAGGAAATGCAGGCTGTTTAAATGGTGAAAACAATTCAATCTGGTTTACATTTAGCACCCTGAGTGCCGGTACTTTAACTTTTGAGATCAATCCTGTGAATAATGTCGATTATGACTGGGCGCTTTACGGACCCAATAATAATTGTACTGAGATCCAGACTATAGATCCGA
The DNA here is from genome assembly GCF_002285635.2 of Chryseobacterium piperi. Lineage (NCBI taxonomy): Bacteria > Pseudomonadati > Bacteroidota > Flavobacteriia > Flavobacteriales > Weeksellaceae > Chryseobacterium > Chryseobacterium piperi. The sequence goes on from NZ_CP023049.2 coordinate 2,929,794, forward strand.
TAAGATGTTCTTATGACGCTCCATCTCCCGGCCAATATGTGACAGGACTTAACCTGACTTCATTGGATACTTCCGAAGGCGCAGGAACCGATAACTTAGGAAACCCGTCAGACGGAATGGTTAAATATATTGATGTATTGCCAGGTCAGGTCTATTATTTACTTATCGATAACTTCTCCCCGACTATTTCACAGTTTTCTTTGACATTCGGAGGATCGGCAGGGTTACTTACTCCATTTGGAGATCCTGTTCTTCAGCCTTTCCCATTTGTTGTACCAGGTCCTAATCACGATGGAGTCCTTACAATATGTGACTTAAATTTCGATTTCTCCACGTTAACATCCGGAATACTCAACGGAAATCCTAATTTCGTTGTAAAATATTACAAAACAGCTACTGATGCATTGGATGATGCCAACCCAATCACCAATCCAATTGCAGTAGACCCAACCAACACTTATAGCTATGTAATTAGTTATTCGGATCCTACGAGTCCGGCCAGTTTCTTAAATAAATGTAAACAATTCGGAACTATCAAATTTATTGATAAATCATTTTCTCTGACTCAGGGAACCCTTATATCCTGTAGTAATAATAATTCAGGAACGGGAACCTATGATCTCACCACTGCAGATGTGGGTGCCGGAGCAATTCCCAACCTAACATTTCAGTACTACCCTTCGCTTCCTGATGCCAATAATGGCACCAATGAGATCACTAACCCATATGTATATATAGCTCCTGCAGGATCTGCGTATGTGAAAGCAACGAATGAATTCGGCTGTACTTCTATAGCAGAAATCAAACTTAACTTCCATCCGATAGTAACCGTATTGGAGCCTTCTATAAGGTCTTGTTTTATTGAAACCAACCCTTCTACAGCATTATTTGATCTTACAGGCATTGCTGTAACAACACAGACCGGGACCACTAAAAAGTTCTATCCATCCATGACGGATGCCGTTAACGCAACAAATGAAATCCTTACACCAGACAACTATATTGCTCCGAATGGATTGGTATTTGTCAGAGTATCGAATGCCAACGGCTGCTTTACCGTTGCTAAAATTACTTTAGTTGTATTACCACCGGTAAAATCTACAGTCCTTGCCGACAAGATTATTTGTATGGAAGATACTACAACCCTTGATGCAGGCCCTGGATTCTCTGCTTACGAATGGAGTACGGGCGCTACCACGCAAACCATTACCAATGTCAGTGTGGGGACGTATTGGGTGAAATTAAAAACCGGAGAATGTTTCACCAAACAAACCGTAACGGTTTATCCTACTGAACAACCGGTAATCACCAACGTAGATGTTTCTACCAACACATTAACAGTGAATGTAATTGGAGGAACTCCACCTTACAAGTATTCATTGGATAATATCAACTGGCAGGATTCTAATGTATTCAACAATGTACCAAGAGGAGACAGCCATATTTATGTAAAAGATGCTTATGATTGTGATCCGATTGACATTATCGTGGTAGTCCCTAATTTAATTAATGTGATTACTCCTAACAATGATGGGATTAATGATGTTATTGATTATTCCGCATTGGCACACAAACAAAATCTAGTAGTAAGTATTTTTGACAGATATGGTGCTCAGATTTTCCGTGCCGATAAAACGAATGGATACAAGTGGGATGGCACAACCAACGGAGGTAAAAAAGTGCCTACGGGAACTTACTGGTATTCTGTAACCTGGAATGAGAATGACAAGAGAAATACTCCTTTCAAGTTCTCAAGCTGGATTATGGTAAAAAACAGAGAATAAATAATATTTTTTAACAAAAACCGCTTTTAAAGGCGGTTTTTGTTAATTTTATGCTATAAATAATAGTGTTATTTTGTTATTTTAGCTATTTTTGTTACATAAAATTCATTTCAAAATGAGAAAACTACTACTTCTTTTTATTTTATTTTTATCCCAACTATATTTTTCACAATCCGACTGTATTACAGCGATTCCGGTTTGTGGAAACTCCAATATCTCTTATCAGCCTACAGGCTCCGGAACTGTCGTTGATATTCCCGGGCCACCCAATCCTGTTCCTCCAGATCTTTGCCTTAAGGGAGGAGAACATTATTCGGTATGGTATTCATTTTCTATAGCTACTTCAGGTACATTAACCTTTGAAATAACTCCTAACACCAATCCCAATTTACCACCGGATGACCCAGCTAATGATGCTGCGGATTACGACTGGGCAGTATGGGGACCCAGCCCTACTTGCGGAAACTTAGGAGCTCCTGTCGCTTGTAATTTTGCCCCAAGAACCGGGCCGTGGCCTTATCCGACCGGATTAGCAACCAATCCCCCTAACTCAAGCTACGGACCTCCAATGAATGTAAATGCAGGCGAGACTTATGTTTTATTGGTAGACAACTACAGTACAAACTCATTCGGGTTTTCTTTAACATGGGGCGGAACCGCTACTTTAGCTTCAGCGTTCAATGATCCGGTACTGACTCCACATCCGTTTGTTACTCCTGGAACTCCCGGACCTACTCCGGATTCCCCTAATGAAATTTTAAAATGCGCATTACCTGGTCCGTTTAATTTTACTACTCTTTCTGCTGGTATTGTTAATGGCAATGCTAATTTCTCAGTTACTTATCATGATAATAACAATGATGCTATAACTGGAAACAACGCTCTTCCTAATCCAACAATTGTAAACGGAACAACAGTATATTATTATAGAATCATGTATACGGATCCTAATGATCCCAATAATCCGATTAATAAATGTTTCATAACCGGTAAATTTAAATTCAGGCAGGGTAATATTATAGCCAAGGATGACACCATCTATTCCTGTAATAATAATGGAGCCGGAACAGCAACATTCAATCTGACTTTAGCAGATACATTTAATGATCCGACTGCCATTAAGAAGTATTATCCGACGCTTAATGATATGAATGCCGGAACCAATCAGATTACCAACCCCGCAGCATATGTTTCAGGTGAAAAAATAGTATATGTAAAAGTTACATCATTAGAAGGATGTTCAGATGATGCTACCATTACACTGAAGTTCCATCCGGTAGTCGTGGTAAAGGATGCGCTTATTGAATCTTGTTATATAGATACGAATATCAATACAGCATCTTTTGACTTAACAACTGCTGATGTTACCAGTCAGGCTCCGGTCACTAAAAAATTCTACACGACAATGGCCGATGCTTTGAGTGGAAATAATCCAATCGCCAATCCTACAGCATACGTAGCTATGAGTGGAGATGTCTATGTCAGGGTAATTAGCGCCAATTTATGTTATGCCATTGCAAAAATTACCCTTAAAGTATTACCTCCGGTAAAATCTAACGTCCTAAAAGATGTAACCATCTGTATGGAAGATACTACTACTTTAGATGCCGGACCTGGTTTTGACGGATATGAATGGAGCACTGGTGCAACCACTCAATCCATACAAAATATAGGAGTCGGTGCATATTGGGTAAAATTAAAAACCGGAATCTGCTACACCGTGCAGGAAGTACACGTATACCCTTCTCAGCAACCCGTTATCAGCAGTATAGATATTTCAAACAATACTATTACGGTGAATGTTTCGGGTGGAAAATCACCTTATAAATATTCTCTGGATGGTATTAACTGGCAGGATTCTAATGTGTTTACCGGGCTTCCAAGAGGAGAAAACAAAATATATGTTATTGACTCTTTTGATTGCAGACCTATTGACGTTCAGGTAACGGTTCCTAATCTGATCAATGCTATTACTCCTAACGGAGATAACATCAACGATTATGTAGATTATTCAGAATTATCATATAAGAAAAATTTAGTTTTCATTGTATATGACAGATATGGAAACAAACTATATGAAGCGGATAAAATAAGAGGATACAGATGGGATGGTACTTCCGGTGGTAAAAAAATAGTCACTGGTACCTATTGGTATACGATTTCATGGAATGAAAATGATAAAAACAGTACACCAACCAAATACAGCGGCTGGATTCTGGTAAAAAACAGAGAATAGTTAAAATTATAAATCAAATAAAAAAATCACCTCAAAATTGAGGTGATTTTTTTATCAACATGTTTTATCTTTTATTGATCGTATTTTTGTATTCATTAAACATAATTTGTTGAATACTATTTTTTAATTATTTTTTAAATAAGCTATCTTTGCAACATGGCGCAGAAAGAAACATTATCATCTCTTACGCACGGAAACTTTGCGAAAGAATTGTCAATTGCAGATGGAAAAATGCCTCCTAATGCAGTAGATTTTGAAAGACTGATCATCGGAACTTTTTTAATAGATAAAAAAGGGCTTGACCACTCTATTGATTTATTGACTCCTGACGTTTTTTATGATCCTAGGCACCAGGTTATCTTTACTACTATTTTAAAGCTATATGAAGGTAACCACCCTGTTGACCTTATGACTATTATACAGGAATTAAAAAAAGAGGAGAAACTACCTTCAGCTGGTGGTGACCATTATATTATAGATCTTACGATGGGGGTAAGCTCCTCCGCACACATAGAATACCATGTTCGTGTAATTCTTGAAAAATATATTTTAAGAAGTTTAATCAACGTTTCGGCTAACGTAATTGACTCTTCATACAAGGAATCTACGGATGTTTTTGAATTATTGGATAAAGCTGAGCAATCATTTTTTGAAATTACCAACGGAACCATTAAAAAAGGATTTGATACAGCTAATTCATTGGTAAAACAGGCTATTGATACAATCAAATCATTAAAAGACAAGGAAGGTCTTTCAGGAGTTCCTTCAGGATTTCGGGATGTAGATAAAGAAACCGGAGGCTGGCAGAATTCCGACCTTATCATTATTGCCGCCCGTCCCGCGATGGGTAAAACAGCATTCCTGCTATCTATGGCAAGAAATATAGCCGTAGGACATAAAATCCCAATGGCCCTTTTCTCTCTCGAGATGGCATCGGTACAGCTTATCACCAGGATGATTGCTTCTGAAACAAGAATTTCTTCCGAAAAATTAAGAAAAGGAACTTTGGATGATGAAGAATGGCAGAGATTATTCTCTAACGTGTCTGAATTGGAAAATGCTCCACTTTATATTGATGAAACTCCTTCCCTCTCCATATTTGACTTCCGTGCGAAATGCCGAAGACTGGTAATGCAGCATGGTGTACGACTGATCATGGTCGATTATCTTCAGCTAATGACTGCCGGAGGTGGTGGAAAAGGAGGCGGAAATCGTGAGCAGGAAATCTCCATGATCTCCCGTTCATTAAAAGCTATTGCGAAGGAATTAAATGTTCCCGTTATTGCACTTTCCCAGCTTTCAAGAAGTGTGGAGACCCGTCCGGGAAAACGACCTCAGCTTTCCGACCTTAGGGAATCCGGAGCTATTGAGCAGGATGCCGATATCGTATCCTTCATCTTCAGACCTGAATATTATAAGATTGCCGTTTGGGACAATGATGAAGAAGGACAAGAAACCTCAACGGAAAACCAGGCCGAGCTCATTATCGCAAAACACAGAAATGGTGCGACAGCAGACGTAAGGTTATCGTTCCTGAAACATTTCGCCAAATTTGGAGATGTTGAAGCTGCGCTTGGAGGAGCTCCGGGATACCCATCTAATTTCAATTCCGGTGAGCCAAGTGGCTTTGATAAGATCAAGACTACTATTCAACCGGGAGCGGCATTTGATCTTCCGGATAGTTCTCAACTCTCAGGATCTTCAATGAATGATTTTGATGACGACGACGATTTTCCTTTTTAAACATTTTACTTAAATACATCTTACTATTCTTATACTTCTGTATCTGAGAATAGTAAGATAACCAATATCCTAAATTTTGAGAATTGAAATTTACACTGATGGAGCCTGCAGTGGCAACCCGGGAAAGGGTGGCTACGGAATTCTCATGCGCGTTCCTGAAAAAAATTATCAAAAAACTTTTTCCAAAGGCTTTCGTAAAACAACAAATAACAGAATGGAACTTCTGGCTGTCATTACAGCTTTAGAAAAATTGAAGTCTCCTGAAAATGACATTCATGTATTCACAGACAGTAAATACGTAGCCGATGCTGTTAATCAAAACTGGATAACAGGATGGATAAAAAGAGGATGGAAAAATGTAAAAAATCCTGATCTCTGGCAGAAATTCATCGTGCTTTACAACAAGCACAATCCTAAGATGCATTGGATAAAAGGACATGCAGGTCACTTCGAGAATGAGTTATGTGATAAGCTGGCTGTGGCTGCGGCAGCATCAAATAACCTGGAAGTAGATACCTATTTTGAAAATCTTGAAAACAACTCTCTCTTTTAAGGATTTCAGTCTAAAGCAACGACTACAATTCATCAATACCAAAATTGATTATTTCGCTAGACAAATTAACTTTCATTAAAAAATAATTAATATTTTTCGGAAAATTAACACTAAATACATATTTATTATTTAGGATTTAATATATTTACATGTACAATCTAAATATCCTAAATTAATGAGTAAAAAACTACTGTTTTATTTTACCCTAATTTTATTCTGTCTATCCGGAGAACTTTTATCACAAACATATCAGCTTACCGGCAATCCCGTGAACACTACTGGCTGGACTGTTGTTCCTACAGCAGCTGTAAACGGAGATTTTGTAATGCTTACCGATGACCTTACCAATAAGTCGGGAGCAATAAAGCTTAATGATCCTATTAATCTAAAATATTGTGATAAGTGGAGAATCGAATTTGACTTCAGAATTGATGGAAATGGCGCTTCCCTTGGAAGAGGAGATGGTTTTGCATTCTGGTATCTTGCTAATCCTCCCATCACCAGCCAGCAAGGATCAGGCTTAGGAATCCCTCAAAATGCAGTAGGCCTTATGATTGGTTTTGATATTTACAACAATACCACTGGAGGGCAGATGAGTAAGGTTCATGTTGCATATGGTGTAGTCCAAAACACTACTGATACAAACAATATAGAATATTTTAACACAGCCGGAAGTTCATTCCATTCTCCTGACCTCAATCCTACCCAGCCATTCGTTGGTCCTACTTATAAGCATGTGGAAGTAACCGGCGAAGTAGATCCTGCCAACATTGCCAACTGGATCATTAAAATTAAAATTGACGGCGTATCTATTGCGGACCAGTCTTTTGCACCAGCAGGAGCAGCAGCAAGTATGACTCAAGGATATTTTGGTTTTTCAGCATCGACAGGAGCCGCATCTGCAAGAAGTTCTATTAAAAATGTAAAAATCTATACCGATAAAGTTGCTATTCTACAGAATTCAGTTGCACAGTCCTTTTGCCCCAACCCTTCAACGGGAAGTGGATCAGTCAATCTAACCACATTCAATTCTCAATTTGTTAATACGCCGGCAAATTATACTTTTACTTATTATGTTTTAGGCAGCTCCACTCCTATAGCAAACCCTGTTAATTATCAGTTTAACAGTAACACTACAGTCTCAGTGGTGATTAAAGATAATGCCGGAATTCTGTGTGATAACCCTGATGGAAAAATACAGCTAACTCTCGCTCCTTTCACAGCCAATAACGTCACTATTTCCGAATGTAACAATAATAAAGCAGGAACAGCAACTTTCAATCTTGATACAGCAAATGTAACAGGTGTACCTGGAGTTAGCAAGAAATACTATAAAACCCTGGCAGACCTTAATGCGGGAACCAATCCAATTACAAATACAACCAGCTACGTATCAGCACCCGGAATCGTTTACGTAAGGGTCACAACACCCCAAGGCTGTACAGGAACGGCACAGATCACCTTAGCATTTCTCCCTGAAGTTGTTACCAATGATGACACCCTAAGAGCTTGTTTTATCGAAAACAATCCCACCAGCGCGGCATTTGACTTAACCTCCGCCAGCGTTACAATCCCGCCGGCTACTAAAAAGTATTATACAACCTTAGCTGATGCCATAGCCGGAACTAATGAAATTGCCAACCCGACAGCATATGTTTCCACGAATGGTATCGTGTATGTCAAAGTAATCAATTCGACCAATTGTTATGCAATTGCTAAAATCAATCTTTTTGTTTTAAGTCCGGTGCAATCCACTGTTCTTAAAGACAAAACAATTTGCATTGATGAGAAAACAACTTTAGATGCCGGGCCCGGTTTCGATGGTTACTTATGGAGTACCGGTGCTACGACTCAATCTATTGACAATATTCCTGTTGGAATCTATTCAGTATTATTAAAAACAGGAAGCTGTATCACCACACAAATTGTAAGGGTTAATCCAGCTCCGGCTCCTACTATTGCAAGTATCGATATCACCAATAATACCATTACCATCAATGTCAACGGAGGTACCCTGCCATACAAATACTCATTGGATGGTATTAATTGGCAAGACTCTAATACATTTACCGGGCTACCGAGAGGAGAAGTTAAGGTATTTGTGAAAGATGTTTATAACTGCCCTCCTATTGATGTTCAAGTCACTGTTCCTAATCTGATTAACGCCATTACTCCTAACGGAGATAATGTGAACGATTATATTGATTATTCTGCTCTGGCTTACAAAAAAAATCTTGTATTTATTGTTTACGACAGATATGGAAACAAATTGTATGAAGCGGATAAAATCAGAAATTATAAATGGGACGGAACCTCCGGTGGTAAAAAAGTAAAAACGGCTACTTACTGGTATACCATTTCATGGAACGAAAACGATAAAAACAATACTCAAACAAAGTACAATGGTTGGGTATTGGTAAAAAACAGAGAATAATAAAAAAAGATCACACCATTAGGGATAGTGGTCTTTTTTTTAATTTTTGGTTAATGAGCGAATTGCTTAAACCTATAACCTAATGAAAAACAAATGAAATTAGATCAGTTGATCGTTAACAATTTAATTCACTTCACCTCACATGAAAAAAGCTTTACTCTCCTTTCTTTTGATTATTTTAATGAACCTCTCCCTCTCTTCCCAAACCTATCAACTTACGGGAAATCCTGTAAATACAACAGGATGGGACCTCGTCTCAAGTGCCAATGTTAACGGAGACTTTATTCAGCTTACAGCAGATCAGGGAAACTTATATGGTGCTATAAAACTGGCAGACCCTATTAATCTCAGATATTGTGACAAATGGAAAGTTGAATTTGATTTCAGAATTGACGGAAACGGAACTGCTCAGTTCGGCAGAGGAGATGGATTTACCTTCTGGTATTTGGCTAATCCCCCTACAGGATTCGTTTCAGGGGGAGGACTTGGAATTCCAGCCAATGCATCAGGTTTAATGGTCGGTTTTGATATTTTCAACAATACCACGGAAGGACAGATGAGTAAAGTGCACATCCTGTATGGAACCAATAATTCAACCAACAATAATATTGAATATAATAATACTCCCGGAAGTACTTTTCACTCACCGGACCTCAACCCTACCCAGCCATTTGTAGGTGCCACCTACAAACATGTAGAAGTAAACGGAGAAACTGATCTCACCAATCCAACGAACTGGATTATTAAAGTAAGAATTGATGGAGTACTTATTGTAGACCAGTCTTTTGCTCCTTCAGGTGGCGCTATAGGAATGACTCAGGGATATTTTGGATTTTCAGCGGCAACAGGAGGAGCCAGCGCAAGGCACTCTATTAAAAATGCGAAAATTTTTGTGGATAAAGTTCCTATTTTACAAAACACCATCACTCCCTTTGTCTGTGTCAATCCTGCAACAGGAAATGGTACTGTAGATCTGACTTCTTATAATTCCCAGTTTGTTAACAATCCTGGAAATTATCTGTTTACTTACTATCTTTTAGGAAGTTCTACCCCTATTGCCAATCCAACAAGTTTTCAATATTCGGGCAATACAACAATCACAGTGGTTGTAAGAGATCCTTCATCCACCTTGTGCGATAACGGAGATGGTGTTATTCAGTTGAATCCTACCCCCTTTGCTGTAGATGATGTTACATTAACAGGCTGTAATAATAACAATGCAGGAACAGCTACATTTGATTTAACTACCGCCGCAGTAACTACTGCTCCGGGAGTAATCAAGCAATACTACCCTTCATTGAACGACCTCAACGCAGGAACTAATGAAATTATGACCCCTAACGCTTACGCCTCGCCCGCAGGTTCAGTATTTGTAAAAGTAACAACTCCTCAGGGCTGTGTAGATACAGCTCAAATCACATTAAATCTCCATCCTGTAGTAGTCGTTAGTGACGCAGTCTTACGATCATGTTTTTTAGAATCAAGTCCTGCAACCGCTTCTTTCAATCTCACTATTGCTCCGGTAACCAGCCAAACAGGAGTTACTAAAAAGTATTACCCATCTCTAACAGACGCGATAAACGGAACCAACGAAATTACAACACAAAATGCCTACATTGCTCCCAATGGGGTAGTCTATATTAAAGTGATCAATGGAAACGGATGTTATTCTGTAGCTAAAGTGACACTCGTTGTTCTTCCTCCTGTACTTTCTGCAGTTTTAAAGGATAAAACAATTTGTATTGAAGACAAAACAACATTAGACGCAGGTCCCGGCTTCAACTCATATGAATGGAGCACAGGAGCAACAACTCAATCGATTACAGACGTGCCCGTGGGGACTTATTGGGTAAAACTAAAAACGGGTGAATGTATTGCAACCCAAACCGTAAACGTTTATCCTTCGGAGCAGCCTGTAATTACCAGTGTTGATATTTCAACAAGTACCATTACCGTCAATGTGATAGGCGGAACACCGCCCTACCAGTACTCCCTGGATAATATCAACTGGCAGGCTTCTAATGTGTTTACCAACATCCAGAGAGGAGAAAGCACCATCTATGTAAAAGATGCGTACGACTGTGATCCAATTCATATTCTGGTAACTAATCCAAATTTAATTAATGTGATCACCCCTAACGGTGACGGAATTAATGATGTTATCGATTATTCGGCACTAGCGGGTAAACAAAATTTAGTTTTCAGCATTTTTGACAGATATGGAGCAAAAATTCACCAGGGTGACAAATTCAATAAATACCGATGGGATGGAACCGTAGCCGGCAGAAAAGTCCCTACTGGAAGCTATTGGTTTACCGTTAACTGGAATGAAAAAGACAAAAAAAATACCGCTTTCAAATATTCCGGATGGATATTGGTGAAGAATAGGGAATAATAAAAAACCATCATTATATAAAAAGGATTGCTTCATTTTCGAAGCAATCCTTTTTTTGCACTATTTATAAAGAGATATTTAATGATAAATCTATTTTATTCATATTCAATTCTTAAATTTGTCCTATGAATTATTTGGAAGCTTTAAGCAAAAGATATTCTGTAAAAAAATTCAACAGAGAAATTATTCCTCAAGAAATACTTCATAATATTCTTGAGTCAGGTAAACTATCTGCCAGCTCTCTTGGGCTTCAGCCTTATAAAATCCTGGTTGTTGAAAGCGAAGAAATGAAACAAAGGCTGATTCCGGCTTTTTATAATCCGTCTCAGATTTCCACATGCTCCCATCTTATTGTTATTATTTCAAAAAAAACAATTGATGAAAGCTACATCCGGGGTTACTTTAATCACATTTCCGAGGTAAGAGACATCCCGTTGGAACAGCTTGACCTTTTCAAAAACAGCATTAGCCAGCATATTACCCAAAAATCTAATGATGAAATTTTCAATTGGGCAGAAAAGCAATCTTATATTGTTCTGGCCAATTTGATGTATGCCGCTGCCATTGAAAACATTGACAGTTGTCCTATGGAAGGGTTCCGTCAGGATCTGATAGAAGAAATTTTGGGACTCAACCCGGAGACGGAAAAAGTCACTGTCACTCTTGCTCTAGGATACCGATCTGATGAAGATGCCTTCCAACACATGAAAAAAGTACGAAAACCAGACGAAAAATTGTTTAAATTTATTTAATCTTAGACAATGTCTTAAAGCAAGCATATGATAAAAGCGGATGTATTAATAATTGGTTCTGGTATTTCAGGACTTTCCTATGCCATTAAAGTTTCTGAACAGCTTCCTGATGCCAAAATAATCATTGTTACAAAGTCCGATGAGGACGAAAGCAACACTAAATATGCTCAAGGCGGTTTGGCTGTCGTTACTAATTTCAAGAAAGACAATTTCGACAAACATATTGAAGATACGATGCGTGCCGGCGACGGAGAGAATAAACACGATGTGGTTGAAATGGTGGTAAAAGAAGCTCCGGCAAGATTCAATGAAATTGTGGAATGGGGAGCAAAATTCGACATGAAAAATGGAGAATTTGCTTTAGGCCGTGAAGGCGGACATACGGAAAACAGAATTGTACATCATAAAGACATCACAGGATTTGAAATAGAAAGAGCTCTTTTAGAAACTGCTAAAAACAGCCCTAATATTGAAATACTTGATCATCATTACGTTATAGATATCATCACACAGCATCATGTTCCCGGAAAAGAATTAAACGAGGGAGATATTCATTGTTATGGAGCTTATATCCTTGATGAGAAATCTAAGGCTATAAAAAAAATCACTTCTAAAATCACATTAGTTGCCACAGGAGGCGCAGGACACGTTTACAAAAATACGACCAATCCCACCATTGCTACCGGTGACGGCATTGCTTTTGTTGCCCGTGCAAAAGGTAATGTATCCAATATGCAATATTACCAATTCCACCCAACGGCATTATATAGTAAAATTGACGGAATGTTATTTTTGATTTCAGAAGCCGTACGTGGAGACGGGGCTAAATTAAGAACCAAAAGAGGTGAAAAGTTCATGCATAAATATGATGAACGAGAAGAGTTAGCCTCAAGAGATATTGTAGCAAGAGCAATCGATAACGAAATGAAAATCTCCGGTGATGAATATGTTGGATTGGATTGCCGGGAAATGAATAAAGAAAAATTCCTGGATCACTTTCCCAATATTTATAAAAAGTGCAAAGACGAAGGAATCGATCCTTTTACCCAACTGATCCCGGTTGTTCCCGCCTGTCATTATTTAATGGGCGGTATCGAAGTAGATAAAGACGGACAATCTTCAATCAAGAACTTATTTGCTGTGGGAGAGTGTACCAACTCAGGACTTCACGGAGCCAACAGACTGGCTTCAAATTCTCTATTGGAAGGATTGGTTTTTGGTCACAATGCAGCTATGAAAACAACCGAACTACTGAATAAGAATAACTTTAATTTTGATGATCTAAAAGCAGTCCCTGAATGGAATGAAGAAGGAATGAAGATTATGGACGAAATGGTTATTGTTAGTTATCTCAGAAAACAGCTGCAGGAAATGATGAGCGATCTGGTCGGTATTGTACGAAGCAATAAGCGTTTGAAAATGGCCTTACAAAAGCACCAGGAGATTGCCGCCGCAGTCAATGAAATATACCACTACTCTATTCTTTCTCCTCAGTTATCAGAATTAAGAAATCTAACTACCGTTGCCTACCTCATCATTACCCAATCGATGGAAATGACGGAAAATAAAGGAGCATTTTATAATAAAGATTTAGCCTAAAGCATACAGAAAATGAAAAAACCAAGCTACGTAACCGATAAAGCACTTAAAACATTTATAAAAGCAGCTCTGGAAGAAGATATCCAGGAAGGCGACCACTCAACACTTTCTACCATTCCTAAAGATTTGAAGCAAAGTGCAAAACTTTTAGTTAAACAAAATTGTATTCTTGCAGGAGTTGAACTGGCAGAGATTATTTTTAAAGCTTTTGATAAAAATTTAAAAGTAGAGACCTTCATTAAAGATGGACAACCGGCCAAAGTTGGAGATATCGCTTTCATCGTGACCGGAAGTGCGCAGTCTATACTTTCTACTGAAAGACTTATCCTTAATTGCATGCAGAGAATGAGCGGAATCGCCACCCTCACCCATGATTGGGACTCAAGATTAGTAGGAACAAAAACAAAATTATTAGACACCAGAAAAACAACACCGAATTTCAGGATATGTGAAAAATGGGCTGTTGCCATTGGTGGAGGTACCAACCATAGATATGGCCTCTATGATATGATTATGCTGAAAGACAATCACATTGATTACAACGGAAGTATTACCAATGCCGTAAAAATGGCAAAAGATTATATCAAAAAAAATAAGAAAAAGCTAAAGATAGAAGTGGAAACCAGGAATCTGGAGGAAGTTCAGGAAGCCATCAAAGCAAAGGTAGATAGAATTCTTCTAGACAACATGGATGTAAAAACAATGAAACAAGCTGTCGATATGATCAATGGATCTTGTGAATCTGAAGCTTCAGGAGGAATCACCAGAGATGCCCTCAAAGAAATTGCAACCACAGGCGTAACCTATATCTCTGCCGGAGCCCTTACCCACTCTGCTGAAAATATAGATTTAAGCCTCAAAGCAGTGAAATAGCATTATATTTTTAACAAAAATAATCCCTATTTTTTGCTAATTAAACAACCTTGTTTTTTAACACAAAAACAAGCAACGAAGTCAAACAGTTGTAAACCAGCCTTTTAAGTGTTGTTAAAATTCGTTAAAAATTAACATTAAGTTAATATTAGTTAAGTTTTATTTATCGACTTTTGCATAAAAATTAAATCTAACTATTACTAACGATTATGAAATTAATCAACAAATCGATACTGACTGTAGCTATTACCCTTTCTACGGCTAGTGTTTATTACGCTCAAGAAACACAGGACACGATTACAACAACAAAGTCCAAGGACATTGAGGAGGTAATTTTACAAGGTGTTACAGATATCGCTAAAGATAGAAAAACACCGGTGGCAGCTTCTACAATCAAAGCAGCACAAATTATCGAAAGATTAGGAAACCAGGAAATTACTGAGATTTTAAATACGACACCATCTGTGTATGCTACGAAATCAGGAGGAGGTTTCGGAGACGGTGGTATTACGATGAGAGGTTTCGAATCCCGAAACATCGCTGTAATGGTAAATGGTATGCCTGTAAATGATATGGAAGGAGGTAGTGTATACTATTCGAACTGGACAGGTTTAGCCGATGTAACAAGTTTCGTTCAAGCTCAAAGAGGATTAGGTTCTTCTAAATTGGGGATCGCTTCTGTAGGTGGAACAATTAATTTCATCACACGTGCTGCTGATATGAAGAAAGGAGGTGTTATAAGATTAGGCGTTGGTAATAACGATTTCTTAAAAACATCATTTGCATACAATACAGGAAAATCAGAAAACGGTTGGTCCACTTCATTTTTAATGAGCAGAACAGCTGGTGGTACATATATTGAAAATACAGACTTCGAGGCATACGCTTATTATTTTGCTTTAGGGTGGCAGCCAAACAAAAAACATAACTTCCAGTTTATGTTGACTTCTTCTCCGCAATGGCATGATCAAAGAACATTTGCTCCACAAATTCAAAATTATATCAATTATAACCCGGATCAAGATGGTACCCCTTACAGACAGTATAATTCAGACTTTGGTTATTATACTGACGCTAATGGGAGGAGAGTCGCTTTAGCTAACAGATCTAACTATTACGCTAAACCGGTAATGATGCTGAACTGGGACTGGACCATGAATGAAAAGTCTAAATTAAGTACTGTTCTATACATGTCTAACGGTAGAGGTGGAGGAACAGGTGATATAGGAAGAGTAGGACCAGGAAACAGAAATATGCAAAATTTCGTTGACAATACCGGTCATTTTAATTATGATGACATTTTTGCTGCCAACCAGGCTGTTGACCTAAACAACCCTGCTACTACTGCAAGAAGCACTTTAATTCGTAGAGCAAGTGTAAACTCTCATAACTGGTATGGTATATTAGCAAACTTTCAACACAAAATCAATGACAACTGGAATTTCTCAGTTGGTACAGATAACAGGTATTACTATGGGTATCACTATCAGGTCGTTTCTGATCTTTATGGAGCGTCTGGATATAAAGAAGATGGAAACAAGAACGTAGCCCCTTACGTAGCCAATAATATCTATGATTACAAACAGCTTTCTTGGAATCCTTTCGGAGGGCGTACAGCTCCAATAACAGACCAAATAGGCTACAGTAATGATGGTGAAGTACTTTGGTATAGCGGTTTTGCTCAAGTTGAATATGCTAAAGACAATTTTTCAGCTTTTGTACAAGGATCCATTTCAAACCAAGCTTATCAAAGAATCGATAATTTCGTAAAGGATGGGGTAACAAGACAACCTAATCCAACGACAGGACAGATCGTTAATACCAAATCAGGATTCCAGAACCTATTCGGATACAATGTTAAAGGGGGTGCTAATTATAACCTCGATGAGAAAAACAACGTTTTTGCCAATATCGGATATTACAGTAAACAGCCTTTCCTGAATTCCGTATTCCCAAGCAACTTCCAGGTTGTTAACCCATCTTTAACCAATGAGAAAATATTTTCTGCAGAAGTTGGGTATGGTTTCAGATCTTCAAAATTCAATGCAAGTGTTAACTTGTATAGAACCGAATGGAGAGACAGATGGTTAAGAAGAGGTAGCCAAGTATTTGATGTTGCAGACCCTTCCGCACCTGGTGGAATAGCAAAAGTAAATGGATATTCAGAAGTAAGCGGTATCACTCAGGTTCACATGGGAGTAGAAGTAGAGGCAACATACAAGCCAATCCAACTAATAGAATTCCAAGGGATGCTATCCTATGGTGATTACCGATATAAAGGAAACGCAACAGGGACATCTTTTGACGATAACAACAATCCTGTAACCCCTGTAGGAACAGGTGGTAATGGTACTTTATATTTAGATGGTGTAAAAGTAGGAGGAAGCAGCAACAACAGTATTCCACAGGTTACAGCGTCTTTAGGAACAACGATCAGACCTGTTAAAAACTTAAGTGTTTATGGAACTTGGAGATATGTAGGAAAAGTATATTCATCATTAGATGCAGCAACATTCACTACGATTGCTAACCAGGAAAGAGGAGCTCTTCAATTACCTGACTTCAACCTGTTTGATGTAGGAGCATCATTTAAAATTAAATTAAAAGATGTATCTCAATACTTCACGGTAGGATTTAATATTTACAACCTACTTGATACTACTTACATCCAGGATGGTTCTACTAACATTTTTGGTAATGATAAAATTACTGCTAATAACGATCCGGATAAAGGTAAGACTTATGAAGAAGCTGGTAGAATGTATAAAGGTATAGCTACAGCAAACCGTGTATTTTTTGGTTTCGGAAGAACATGGGCTGCTAATCTTTCATTCAACTTCTAAGAAAAAACTTTTTAGATTTTATAAATATCAATCCCGGCAAAAGCCGGGATTTTTTTATATAAGAGACATAACAAGTTTTAGGAAAATAAGAACAGAATAGTTAACACCCCCCCCTATCCCAGCCTATTCATAGGTGTAACAAGAAAATAATTACAATCATTCAATGATTTTTAAAGTAGCTGTAGCAAACAAGCGCACGAACCTTGAAACAGTTAAAATTTTCTCTGTACTATGATATATATATATTTTTTTTAATATATTTATAAAAAAAGTTATGCGTTTATTTTTGATTCAAACACTAGGTATAGTCCTAATTTTAGCTTCTTTAACTTCTTGCAAAACAAGAAGCAAATTTACTTCTAACTCAATAAGTATTGGAATGACCAAAGAACAGGTGGTATCAAAATTTGGACAGCCGTATAAATCTGCATTTACAGAAAATAAAGAAACAGGAGAGATTAAGGAAACTTTATATTATAGAGAAAACCTCTGGATCGCAGGAAATAATTCAATAACCAATATTTTAGTTTTTAAAGACGGAAAATTAGTTTCTCTTGAACAAGGGCAGGAAGCTAATACTAGCTCCCCTACAATTTTAACTCAGCACCCTTAAACTACATCGCTTTTTGGGGTTAAATGATTTGTGGGATTTTAAAATATTTATCCCACAGATTTCTGATATAACAAAGATAGCTGTTAAAGAGATTTCTCCTTCGTCGAAATGACAAGCAACAGTCAACTTTTACAGTTTTACAAATCTGCGATTTCACAATTCTGCAATTTCCCTATTTTACCTTTAACCTTCAGCTTATAGTTAATCTAATTTTTATATTAATGCCCCCGGGATTTTTGTTATATTTGTACCAGAAAAATAGAAAAATTAGAATATGGATTTTTACAAGATTTTACTGAGCGCTCATAAGGGATTTGGGTATCTGGAGCTTCTTTTAGTAGCATTATTTATTATTGCACTTTTAGCGACCATGTTTGGTTTCAGTGGTAAAGTGAATAAATTTTTAAAGAAGACCACACTCTTCACCATGATTTTCTTCCACGTTCAGTTTTTAATAGGGATCATTATGCTGATCACTAATTTTACAAAAGGCTTGGATATGGGAGCCGTGATGAAAAATGCTGATCTGAGATTTCAGTATGTTGAACATCCATTTTCTATGCTGATTGCAGCAGTATTGATGACCATCATCAATAAAAAAGTTAAATCCAATGATACCATTTCTTTAGGAATTGTAATTATGGGATTAATTGCAGTTGGTTTATTTGCATTCGCGTTCCCGTGGACCAGAGTCTTCGGGGCATAATATATTAACTTTAAATAATAGTATTCATTAAGATGAAAGTAGCTGTAGTAGGTTCAACAGGAATGGTTGGACAAGTTATGCTTAAAGTATTGGAGGAGAGAAACTTTCCTATAACCGAGTTAATTCCGGTAGCTTCGGAAAAATCTGTAGGTAAGAAGGTGAAGTATAAACAGGAAGAATATACGATTGTAAGCATGAATGACGCTATAGCTGCCAAACCTGATATTGCTATTTTTTCAGCAGGAGGTTCTACCTCTCTGGAATTTGCACCTCAATTTGCAGAGGCAGGAATTACAGTAATCGACAATTCTTCAGCATGGAGAATGGATCCTACTAAAAAACTAGTAGTGCCGGAAATCAATGCTAATGTATTAACAGCAGAAGATAAGATTATTGCTAATCCTAACTGTTCAACAATTCAACTGGTCATGGTTCTAGGCCCACTTAACAAAAAATACGATCTGAAAAGAGTCGTTATTTCTACTTACCAGTCTGTAACAGGAACCGGAAAGGCAGCAGTTGATCAGTTAAATTCTGAAATTGAAAGTGCCGTAAATAAAGAAGATAATAACGTAGCAAAAGTATACCCTTATCAAATCTTTAAAAATGCATTACCTCATTGTGATGTATTCAGTGATGATGATTATACCAAAGAAGAGATTAAATTAATGAAGGAGCCTAAAAAAATCTTAGGCGATGATACCTTTAATTTAACAGCAACTGCGGTAAGAGTACCTGTTCAGGGAGGACATTCTGAAAGTGTAAATATTGAATTTGAAAATGAATTTGATCTTGATGAAGTAAGAAAGATTTTATCAGAAACTCCCGGAGTAGTTGTTATTGATGATGTAAAAAACAATCAATATCCGATGCCACTCGATTCTGAAGGAAAAGACGAAGTCTTTGTCGGGCGAATAAGGCGAGACCTCTCTCAGCCAAAAACACTCAATCTCTGGATTGTGGCTGACAATCTGCGAAAAGGAGCTGCTACCAACGCAGTACAAATTGCAGAATACCTTGTAGCAAACAACTTAGTATAAACTAACAAAATAAAAAAGAGTCTCAAAATTGAGATTCTTTTTTTTATCAAACTATGAAGATTCAAAATACAAATAAAGATAAGATAGGATTTCAAAGGTGGATTGCAGCTTTTGGGATCATCCTGTTTATTGGAAAAATAATAGCCTGGAAACTGACCAATTCGGATGCGGTTTTTTCTGATGCTATGGAGAGTATTGTTAATGTAATTAGCGCATTTATGGGGCTCTATTCTTTGCATCTGGCTGCCAAACCTAAGGATGAAGACCATCCTTACGGGCACGGAAAAGTAGAATTCGTAACCTCCGGGATAGAAGGAGCTTTAATTGCTATTGCCGGAATCATGATTATTTATGAAGGGGTTCATAGTTTAATTGTCGGCAAAACTCTTGATAAATTAGATTGGGGAATTGCTATTATCGCTGCAACAGCAGTGGTTAATTATTTGTTAGGATACATTTCTATTAAAAGAGGAAAAGCAGAGAGTTCTCTGGTTCTTATCTCCTCTGGAAAACATCTGCAGTCTGATACCATTACAACACTTGGTGTTGTAATGAGTTTAATCGTAGTATATTTTACCAAAATTTATTGGCTAGACTCTGTCGTTGCTCTTATTTTTGGGGCGTATATCATTTTTGTAGGATACAAAATTGTTCGAAAATCATTAAGCGGTATTATGGACGAGCAGGATCCTGAAATTTTAAATCATATCGTTCAGATCCTTGAGAGTAACAGAAAAACAGAATGGATAGATGTCCACAATATGAAAATTCAACAGTTTGGGTCCTCACTTCATATTGATGCTCACATTACGCTTCCCTGGTATTACAGCCTACGTGAAGCCCATAAAGAAATGGAAAATGTCATTCTTCTTTTAGCTAAAAATGTGAAGCGTAATATAGAATTCAACTTTCATATGGATGACTGCAGAACAGTTTCTTGTCCGGTTTGCCAGATTAAAGATTGCCCGGTTCGCGAAAGGGATTTCGTAAAAAGAGTGGAATGGACTCCTGAAAATGTCACCCTTGAAATTAAGCATACGGTGGAATAAAGGAGGGAATTTGTTCTGGAGGGGTTTTTAAGGGCGAAATCGCAGAATCGTGAAATCGCTGATTTGTAAAATTGTAAGTAACGGGTGTTTGTCATTTCGACGGCAGGAGAAATGTCCTGATATCTTATTATTCTTCTTTACATTTCAATTTATTCTATTCAGATCTGTATGCTTCCTATAGTAAAACAGTGGAATAATCAAAAGTAAAATCAACGGTTGAATAACGAATCTTCTCATATAAAAAGAAAAAAGATAGCCAATTTCAAACCTATCCCCAATACAATAAAGATAAATAGGGAAAGTGATCAGGAAAACAATAATGATTAATACCGCTCCCTGAATAGTCCAAAGCTTATTTTTAAATAAAAAATGAATAATAAGACAAGAAAAAAATAGATTTAAAATAAATCTGAACAAATGCCCAAGAATCAGTTTTCCCCATTCAAATGACGGAAAAGAAATACTCTTATCTGCTTCATGAAAGTAACCCAGGAATGGATCATAAAAAATCCGGTCTTCAAAAATCCGAACGCTTATGAGTCCAAAGATTCCGATAATAACTAAAAACCAATTAAGCATTTTCATTTTTCAAAGCAAAAAATTTAATCCAGATTAGCCAAAGTACCACTACTGTTCCGTAGATCACGGCAGGGAAAATAAAATCATGCGAAATCTTTTCATAGGATCTAAAATCACTTACGACTATATTCAGACCTACAATTCTCAAAACATTCATAATATAGAGTATAACCAAGCCCAAGAAGGCAAAAACAAAAGTCTTGGCACCTTTATAAAAGGCAAAAACAAATGATAGAAATAAAATCATCACTGAAATCGCATTACAGCCTTCTACCATTCGGGTTACATAGGTAGTTCTTACATAAAACCACACCTGCTCCTTAGGAATATCGTTATAAAGCTGGG
Organism: Chryseobacterium piperi; assembly: GCF_002285635.2. Lineage (NCBI taxonomy): Bacteria > Pseudomonadati > Bacteroidota > Flavobacteriia > Flavobacteriales > Weeksellaceae > Chryseobacterium > Chryseobacterium piperi. The sequence continues at coordinate 2,951,338 of NZ_CP023049.2, forward strand.
TTGGATAATTAAATGAATTCTGGATATGCCTCACCTGTTCGGCAATCATCCGTGAAAAAGGATCCAGCCCCGTCGTTTTAAAAGCGTTAAGATATAGCTGATAGCCCAAAAGCAGCACCAGATAAATGGCGATGAATCTCAATAGAATACTTAAAACTGGCTTAAAATCCTTTAGCATAATACAAAGATAAAAATTAGACTGTAAAATAGACCGAAATCTGAATAAAGTTATAGCTCTTATGCTTTTAAAGGCAAAAATAGTGAAATCGCTAATTTGTAAAACTGTAAAATCAATGAAGCTTGTTATTTCGACAGGCTATAAATCTCAGAATCTAATATCTTAACATAGAATTTACGATTTGTCACGAATACATGAATCTTTTCTCTTTACATGGTGAAAAATGTAGAATCTGCATAATCTGCGAGAAAAACAAGAAAACAAATTTTGCATTATTTTTTATTTAATTTTTAAACATACTCCAGGATTTCTCTTCTCCAACGTCGCGATTATTTGCTTATTAAAATTAGAAATATCCACTATAAGCAAACTCAGCTTAATTTATTATATTTGTTTCCATATTATGACTTCTGAAAACGCACAACGATTTTTTGAAAAGTACACTGGTAAAAAATCTTCTGAGTTCGTCACTTTGGCTCAAAGCGGTTCCGCGAGGGTGAATTTTTGGGCAAAAACAGATAATAAAAAGTACATTATTACCTATAATGAAAATGTTCAGGAGAATGAAACTTTTATTTATTATTCAAAAATTTTCTCACAGCTAAACCTTAATACTCCTACGATCTATATTATTTCTGAAGACAGAAAATTATATGTCCAGGAATTTCTTGGAGAAAATACCCTTTCTGAAATCATCTCAAAAGAGGGGTTGTCTCAAAAGGTACAGACTTTGGTCAAGCAAACCCTGGAAAAGCTTTATCAACTACAGACTCAAACAAAAGATAAGATAGATTTTACAAAAACTTTTGAATATGAAAATTATGATGAACTTCCTGTGATTCATGATTTGTATTATTTCAAAAACTTTATAGCCGATGTCCTGGAGCTGGAATACCATAAAGGTACGCTCTTAAAAGAATTCAAAAAAATTGCAATACTCATTGAAAACCTTGAACCCAAAGGAATTATGATCCGGGATTTCCAGGCCAGAAACATTATGGTCAATGACAATAATCACGTTTCATTTATCGATTATCAATCGGCAATGAAAGGACCTCTGATCTATGATGTCATCTCTTTTCTATATCAGGCTAAAGCCAACTTTCCTGAGGATTTTAAAAATAACATGCTTGAATATTATATTCAACAATTTGACAATGAAGAAATTCAGAATCAACTAAAAGACTCGGTAAAGCCAATTCAAATGATGAGATTTATTCAGGTTTTGGGAGCTTATGGATTTAGAGGTCTGATTCAGAGAAAACAACATTTTATAGCAAGTATTGAAAGGGGGATAGAAAATATAACACAATTTGCTCAAAATTGGGAGAATATGAAAGATTACCCCGAGCTTAAAAATGTTATCCAGCAATTAGTCCTAGAGAAAACTACCTTAAAAATTAATGAAATTTTAAACCATTAAGAATCTTTTAAGAAGTTGTAAAGGCGAAATCGTGAAACCGTAAATTTGTTAAACTGTAAAATCAAAGAGTATTTGTCATTTCGACGAAGGAGAAATCTCTTAATCAACTTAATACTTACTTAATAGTAAAAAAAACAATAAATATAAATATGCTACACATCGATATACACAGCTTTTCGTACAAAAAAGGAGGAATACCCAAGGATAACACCGGAAATGGAGGCGGATTTACATTTGATTGCAGAGGGATTCTTAATCCTGGAAGAGTCGAGGAATATAAAAGTCAAACCGGAAACGATATTGGTGTTCAGGAGTTTTTAGAAACTCAAACTGAAATGCCAAAATTTTTAGAACTGGTGGAAAACCTTGTGTCTATCAATATTGATAATTATCTGGCAAGAGGGTTCGAAAATCTTCAAATTAACTTCGGATGTACAGGAGGCCAACACAGATCTGTATATTCTGCTATAAAAATTGCTGAGTTTATTCGTGAAAAATATCCTGAAGGTATAGAAATCAACCTTCATCATGATGAACAGCACCACCTTAACATCAGTAATAAGTAATGGGTAATAAGTAGTTTTATACAACACGCATTACCCATTACTTATTATCCATTACTTATATTATTATATGAAAGCTTTAATTTTCGCAGCAGGAAAAGGAACACGCCTTAAACCTTTTACAGATCATCATCCTAAAGCGCTGGCTAAGGTAAACGAAGTTCCTTTATTGGAAAGAAATATCAAATACCTTAAAGGCTTTGGAATTAGAGATTTTGTAATTAATATTCACCATTTTGGGAATCAAATTGTTGAATTTCTTCAAAAAAACAACAATTTCGATTGCAATATTGAAATCTCTGATGAGACCAATGAGTTGCTGGAAACCGGGGGTGGTTTAATTTTTGCTAGAAGATTCCTTGATCATGGGGAAGATTTTTTAATCATGAATGCTGATATCCTAACCAATATAAATATTGATGATTTGGTTATATATCATAAAAAGATAAAAGATTTTGCTACATTAGCCGTATCAGATAGAGAAAGTTCAAGAAAATTGCTCTTTAATGATGATATGGTATTAAGAGGATGGCTGAATGTACAAACCGGAGAACAAAGGCTTGCTGAATTTAACAAAGGATTTAAGGCACTGGCTTTTAGTGGCGTACATTGCATCAACCCCAATATCTTTAATAAAATAAAAAGAACAGGTAAATTCTCAGTTATGGAAGAATATCTGGATCTTATGCAAACCGAACATATACACGGTTTTGTGCACGACAGTCTTTTGATAGACGTCGGGAGACCAGAGTCTATAATTGAAGCCGAAAAACATTTTAAATAATTTACAATGGACATGGAGGGAACCAGAGATGAAAGTTTAATCAATCCGGAATTTGATGTTAACGAAACAAAGCTACAGAATAGTTTAAGAGAAAAAACTTGGGATGAAATCGTCACCAAAGACAGCTGGATGATTTTTAAAGTTATGGCTGAATTTGTAGACGGCTATGAAAAATTAGCTAAAATAGGACCATGCGTATCCATTTTTGGTTCGGCAAGATTAAAGCCGGATACCAAATACTACGATATGGCCGTAGAAATTGCAGAAAAAATAACTAAAATAGGATTTGGGATTATTACGGGTGGTGGTCCCGGGATCATGGAAGCCGGAAATAAAGGAGCCTTCAATGCTGAGGGTAAATCTATTGGTTTAAATATAGACCTTCCTTTTGAACAGCATTTCAATCCTTATATCAATAAATCATATTCAATGAACTTTGATTACTTCTTCGTAAGAAAGGTAATGTTCGTTAAATACTCTCAGGGGTTCATCGTAATGCCTGGAGGATTTGGTACCCTGGATGAGCTTACCGAAGCCCTTACCTTAATCCAGACGAACAAAATAGGAAAATTCCCTATTGTTTTAGTAGGATCTGAATTCTGGAGTGGACTGCTCGATTGGTTTAAAGCAACTTTGCTAAAAGAAGGAATGATTGCTGAAGAAGATCTTGATCTTTACAGAGTGGTAGACACTGCGGATGAAGCCGTAGCCCACATTAAGGGATTTTATGACAAATATGCGGTGAACGTAAACTTTTAATTGGCATATTATTTGTGACCTATAACTAACAACTATGATTGTAAATCTATTAATTAAGATGAAAAAACTTTTATATATATCAGGAATTTTAACATTTTTTGTGTTAATGAGTTTTATGTATGTAGACTTTTTCTCTTCAATGACAAAAGTTGATTATATTGATGGAAGCAAAACATTGAAGTTCACCACAAAAATGAATACAAGTCATATTTCCGATGCTATAAAAATCAATCCCAATACGGCAGGATTTGAAGCTGAAGTAAAAAAATATGTAAATAATAATTTTGATGTGTACGTCAACGGCTCTCCTAAAACAATAACATTTACGGGAAGTCAGGTAAGCGGAGAAACTGTATGGGTATATTTTGAGACCGGAGGCGTTTCAGATATCAATACCTTAAAAATTAAGAATACAATACTTTTAAGCGCTTTTCCTAAGCAGATTAACCTGGTTAATATTGCTTACAAAGGAAGTCAGAAAACAATGAACTTCCAACGAGGGAAAGAAGTGAATGAAGTTTCTTTTTAAGAAATTAAATTTAAAAACAAAAGGCCATTTTTACGATTCGTAAAAATGGCCTTTTGCTTTTAAGCATCTATTTAGATAATGTTTTTTGTCAACAAATTATTTATAACTATTTTTGTTTTAAACATAAATTGATGAGAAAAATTCTATTTTTTCCACCTATTTTCCCCGTGACTTTATTTCCTGACCAATATGGTGCGGAGCCCTTATTTATTCTTAATGATCAAAACAAAACGGTTCCCCTTATTTCTGGGCTGCAAAATCAGATTCTAACGACTCTATCTAAACAAACTAGAGATTATAGTTTTGAATATATTCCTGATTCATACCTCATTAACTTAAATGAAATAAAACCCTTCAATAAAAATATTGATGGATTTGTCATATCAGATTATTCAAAACTTAAAGTTTTGCAAAGAAAAAGAAAGACGACAAAGCATTATAGAAAGATTATAAAATCTAAACAAATTATTTAAAAAAATTACATTCTTATAATTATTATTTAACTAAAAAACACACAAGTATGAAAAGTAAACTATTCTTTATGATACTGATTCTTTTTTCTCTAGGAGTCAGATCACAGAACCTCAATTTCCCGGATGCTAATTTTAAAGCAATTTTATTATCTTCCTCTTCAAGCAATGAAATAGCAAAGAATCTCAATGGGAGCTACTTTGCCATTGATGCAAATGGAGATGGAGAAATCAGTTTGTTAGAAGCTCAGAATGTCAAAGAACTTAAAATACAGCCCAAATATCACCAAACAGGAAATATTTTAGAAGTGGATTTAAATGAAAATGATCCAATTTTGAATTATGAAGGGATTAATAATTTCACAAATGCAACTTCCTTCTCAATAGAAAGAGTTAATGTTCCTACCCAGGAATTAAACATTTCAGGAATTAATACATTAAAAAATCTTTCTATTATTTTCCATTCTAGCGATCTTCATTCTGTCAACATAAACAACTGTCTCAATCTGGATACTTTAAAACTTTCCAGCGTTAGGCTTACCAATGGAAATATTCTTCGGCAAATCAAGAATCTCCAACTTGATTATATTCAGCTTAGCTATGAGTTTTCAGGAGACAGATTTCTCTTAACCGATATAGAAAATGCCACCCAATTAGAAAATTTAGAATTGACTTCATATCATTACAGTAGTTCTAGTCCTGATTTTTCATTAAATCTGAGCAATAAAAGTAATTTAAAATCAGTTCTAATTGATGGAATCGGATTCAACGATATCAATTTAAGCAGTTGCCCACAATTGCAATCCGTATCTATAAACCCTAAATTTTCAATGGCTTACAATCTATTACAAATAGGGACCTTAGATATCAGCAATTGTCCTCTTTTATCAACTGTGGATTTTGGAAATGATTATTCTGGTTCCGGCATCACCAATCTTATTGCAAATAATTGTATAAGCTTAAAAAAAATCAACACGCTCTCTAAATTTTTAAATACAATACAGGTTAACAATTGCCCGGTCCTGAATTCTATAGAACTTTATACCGCGTCTGATATACAGATGAGTAACATCCCAAATCTCAAGAAAATTTCGGTAGATCTCTTTACTGGAAATTCTTTTGATGCAAGTGTAGCAACTAACCTGGAATATTTGAAGCTAAATCATTCACTACCAACCCAACACTTGCATCAACAAAGTATTGGGAAATTAAAGAATATAAAAGTAAAAGATAATTTAGCATTAAAAAAGTTAAGTATCAACAACCAGCCAATACAAAATTTAGATGTTAGTGGTTTATCCAATCTACAAGATTTACAAATCGGGATTTATTATCAAAATCCTATTGAAGAATTAAACTTTTTTAAAGATTTTTTACATTATTTGAATGCCGAGAATTGCACTGCTCTTACTGATGTTAATATTTACAATCAGGTAGGATTAATTGATGCTAATTTTAAAAATGCATACTCATTAAAACGTCTGTCTTTAGACACCAGTCCTTATGTCTCTTCAACAAAACTACTAGAAAAACTCAATCTTGAAAACTGCTCTTCAATGGAAGAGTTGATCATATCTAATGCAAAGCTTAATGATCTTAACATCAAGAATTGTACTGCTTTAAAAACATTAGAAATAGATAACAATAATCTGGATCAGTTAGTTTTTGATAACAGCCCAAAGCTTGAAACGGTCTCTCTACAATCTAATAAATTCAGCACTTTGGATTTTAACAGCTTAACGAACCTTAAGACATTGAATTTTAAAGATAACTCTAATCTTCAATCACTTTATCTAAAGAATGGTTCTCATGAATTAATTGATTATTACAATGGATTCTCGGGCTTAAATAATCTTCAATATGTCTGTGCAGATGATTTTCAAGTGCAAGAATTAAAAAGTTTGGCTAATAGACAGGGAATTTCACCTAACATTAATTCTTATTGCGGAGAAAATATAGCCAATTTATCCACCGGAATAGATTCAAATAACAGTTTCATAAGCATTGATAGCGATGAAGACGACTGGAAGGGATATGATGCGAACGGAACAGAAATTACCCCAAAAGTAAGAGCCACTTATTCCGGTTGGGGAAGTGCAGATATAGGAACAGGAGTCAACAGTCGATGGATTACCCTTGATAAATTAGCCGGAAATTATACCTATAAAAGCAAAGAATTTATTATCCCAGACACCGCAACAGATGCTAAACTGAATTTAAGGTCGTTATCTTTTATAAGAAACTGGACCTATTTAGTGAAAATAAACCCGGACGGAACGGAAGCGGATACCGAAATTACAAGGACTTCATGGATGAGAGACGGAGCCAAAGGCTGGCTAAACAGCAGAAGCCCACTTGTAGAAAACTACACCCTATCTCCCGGAAAATATTACATCAAAGTAGTTGTATTTTCTAACAATAACTCGATAAGGAATGCAATAGATGTCAATGCAATTGTAACATGTTCTGAAGGGATTCTATATCCATCCAATAAAATAGCTCAAAAGAAATTAGCTTTAAATACACAGAAGGCTATTGAGGAAAATACTTCTTTAGATTCAAACTCAAAAGTAAATGTATATCCAAATCCTACAAAAGAGACAGTTAACATCAGTTCGGAAGATAATATCGAAGGCATTGAAATTTATGATTCCATGGGAAGGCTTATTCAAACCCAAAAGAATATCTCGACTTCCAAAGATTTAAAAATTGATATCAAAGGATCCAACGGAGCTTATATCTTGAAAATAAAAACAGCAAAAGGAATAATTCTAAAAAAGATTATTAAACAATAAAAACAAAAAAGGTATCTCACCACTCAACGATGTGGGTTAAAAATTGTTTAAACGAGAACATTTCTCGTATAGAAATACAGAAAATTTTCATAAAAAAAAGCCGTTTTCACGAGTTGTGAGACGGCCTTTTTCATTTAATCATTTCGAGCCTAAAACATATTTCAAAAGCGGAATAGAAGAATCTAACATTAAGACATTTATAAATAGTAATAAGTTGAGATTTCTCCTATTGTCGAAATGACAAACACCTTTTGATTTTACAGTTTAACAAATTTACGATTTCACGATTCTGCGATTTCACCATTTTGCTTTTAAAAAACATCCATTACCTCATCCCACATCAATTCCCTAACACCCTTATATTATCAATCTGCCATGTTGCAGCTGCTGACGTTGTAGACGTATACTTGAACGCTATTGAAATATTTTTATTGACATAAGCATCTAAGTTAATATCTCCTGAATTAGTCCATGTATTAAATGCTGAGGCATCTGGATCTAATATGGCTGATAAAGGCATCCAAACTGTGGTAGCTGGATCTCCAGTATAATTTTCAGTAACAAAGACTTCAAGAGGGTTTCCATCACGTCTTACATCCGTGTCAAATGATACTGTCGCAGAGCTTAATCCTTGTAAAGAAATAGGCTTTGAAATCAACCAATCTTCATTAGCATTATTGCCTCCGGCGAAACCATTCATCACGACACAGGGTTTAGGGTTTCCAAACTGCTGAATATTCCAAACCTGTGCTCCGGTTACATTTACAGTAAACCAATTATCCAGATTCCCTCCGTCAAACCCTTCAAAGAAAAATCTCTTTCCACCAAGCTTAACATCATTCAATCCTCTTATCAACATCTGCCAGGAGGAATTAAAACGACTCACTATAAATGTTAAGTCTCCCTTCCCTTCCGGAAGCAGTGTTGATCCGAATGCTGAAAAAGCAGAATTTCTCAATACACTGGTATTTCCACTGGCATCAACCATACTTCTGCTTGTATCCACGCCTGCTCCAGCAACATAATTAAGGTATGTCTTTCCCAACTCATCAACGGAAAACTGGACATTAGGAACCTTAACGAGCATATTTAAATATTGTGTATCCTGTGCAAGCTTAAAATTAGCCAATTCCAAAGGTTTTATATCAACAATATCTAATCCTGATCCATTACAAACTCCCGAAAGGTATCTGTTTAATAAAACTCCCGGAATTCTCCCGATAGGAAATGTTTTATCCACAGCACCAATCTTTACAACTCCTCTATCAACTCCCAGTCTGAGCCCTTTTGCATTTATCCTGATATGGGCTCCTACAGGAAAATCGGTATAGTTATTAGACCGGTCTACTTCAATTTGCAATCCTGCTGTAGGATTTTCCGGTTTATCTTGAAAGGAAATGGTCTTAAAGAAATTTCCATTTTCGTCCGAAGATACCACATAGCCATCAAAAATCTGATCCGTATCAATAGAGATATAACCGCTCTGTGGTGCCTGGGCTTTAAAATCAGCCATGGTCATGGTCGCTTCAGGGAATTTATTTGTACATTGAATGGGAGGAGTTTCCCAGTCGTCTTTTTGTACACAAGAGGCAATAACAACCACAACAAAGACTGCTATTATCCATAAACTAAAGTATTTTTTTATATTCATCGATGTCATTTTAAAGAGTTAGTAATTAAAATCTGAGTTGCAGATTAACAAAATAGGACCTTCCCTGGGTATACCAGTATCTTGGACCAAATAATGTGAATTCTCTGTCATTATCTTGTGCAAAGTCAGGAAATTTTGCATTTCTGGGCTGTTCAAAACCTGCTGTTATATACCTCTTATTATTCAGAATATTATTAACAGTAGCAGATAACAGAACATAATATTTGCCTATAGCCCAGGATTTCCCCCCATTAGCATTGATAAAAAATGATGAGGGTAGCTGATTAGGCGCTAGTACCCTTCTCAGTTCAGATTCCGTAAGGTTATGATAAGGCGTTGAGGAATTATTATTCTGAATAAACGATTGCGTTCTTACTAAGGCCGACGGATCTAAATAGTGATCATCAAAATAATTCCAATTGCCACCAAACCACCAATACTTAGGAGAATTATATCTAAACCCTAATGAATATGCTTGTTGTGGTGTTCCTCCCTGACGGTAACCTTTAATGTAGGTCTTTCCCAAATTCATATAAGAAAGTCCATTCGAGAAGACACCGGTTGCATCTGAAGCAAAATACGTAACCGGATTATTTTGATACGTAAATTGTCCATAGCTTATCAACCCCTGTAAAGATAAAGTAGGAAGAATTTTTACATCAATCCCAAGCTCTGCTCCCATATTTCTTTTTTTAACATCCGTCATGATCTGGGTAACAAATGCACTTTGTACTAATGTTTCATTTCCTTGTTCATCCGCATTATTCAGTTGGATACCATCAGCAAAAAAACGTTGTACTGTAGTTTCATTGCCTGTATCGACAAGATACCCTGTTACCCGCAGCTTTAAAAATGGAGAAGATATAATATAACTAACGTCATTGGCATTTATTACCATGTTTCTGATATTGGGAGCCACAGATCCATTAACCCTCGGATTTATGAAGAGATCTTCCAAAAAAGGAGATTGAGAATAATAAGCTCCGTTGTATACAAAAAAATGCCTTCCGTTAAGTTTATAAATAATTTTTCCCTTCAGTCCATAGTTCCAGAAATTATAATCATTGCTTCTTCCTTTAGAATCTTTATATAAATAATGATTAAATAATCCTTCTCGGCTGGAAGTGGAGTATCCCATCAATGCTGAAATAAATACATCGAACTTGCCTGTGGTCAGTTTCAATGACGGATTTACTTTTATTTCCTGTCTTCTAAAGATATAATCGTACGTCATTTTGTCTCCCACCCTTTTAATAACATCGTTCTCACCGTCATTAAATAAACCGGATTTTCCGGGTTGATTAGTCGCAGCAAAAGGATCCCTGTTCAAAACAAAATCAGCTCCTAAAAGATCATTGACTTCCCGGTATTGTTCTGAACGATAGTTTTGATAAGAGGCATTGAAAAGAAATTGGGTAGTATCATTAAAATTATGGGTAAAATGGGTGACTACATTAAAGATTTGATCATCCCTGACATCATTGACCAGATAGTATAAGGCTCGTTTCCCTGTTTGTCCATAATAAATCCCCGAAGGCTGCTGTCTGTTTCTTCTGTAAAGCTGATCCCAGTTTAGTTGAGTGATATTGGGATCTCCGGAAGTCCAGGCATTTCTAAAGCTCTGAAAAGCTTCCTGAGCAGTCGTCATGATGCCATCAGAACCTATAGGAATCGAAGCATCAGCATCCAAAGCTCCATAATAACTAGGCAAATTTCTATAATAGGTAGGAGAAGGATTTTGTACGTTCTGCCAATCCAGACGAGAGCCTTTATCTTTCCCAAATTGATACGATACTGAAGTCCAGAGACTGGATTTCTGATCAATCTTCCAAAAATCCTGAACTTGGAACATAGGCTGAAAACCTTTTCTTACTCTTTCGCTTCTTTGCTTTCCATCCTGATATCCCCAATAAGAATTATAATGCACCCCTCTGTAATCGTATACTTCCTGCGTACTTGGACTAGCGGTAGATCGTCTGTATGGAGCTCCTATAAAATTCAATGTCATGCTGTGTTTGTCACTGAATTTCTTCTCTATACCCAAATAGGCTCCATAAGCATCATAAAATGTTCCCTCCTGTATTCCTTCTTCTGCCCACCTTCTTGCTCCCATAAACGTAAAGGCCCAGCCCTTTTTATTCATTCCCGAGCTATACCGCAAAGAAGTTCTGTTTCGGTAATTTCTATTCGTTAAAGATTGCGTAAACTGAAACCCTTTTCTGTATTCGCTCGCTCTGGTATTTTTATAAATAACAGAACTGTTTCCTCCAAATGCATATTCTGAAGGTGAATGGTTGGTAGAGATTTCCGGATATCTGGTAATTTCATTAAGGCCACCCCAGTTTCCAAAATCTACATTTCCATTATTGGGTCTAATCATGGAAATTCCATTGAGCATAATTTCTCCTGACCTTCCGTCTATTCCTCTCGGTCTAAACCAATAAAACCCCAAATCAAATGCAGCAATTCTACTGAACACGTCCTGAGAAGACTGTAATAGTCCAACCGTGGAAGTTTGGTTATTATCGTCATCATTATCATCTCCGTCAATGATAGCTAATCCCTGGTCTGCAATAAATACACTGGAATAAAGTGTAATGATTCCTAAATCCTTTCTTTTTTCTTCGGCGCTGATATCAAACGCTACTACTTTGGTTTCGTAATTAGGTTTTGTAATCACAATCTGGTAATGACCCTGTTGTAAGTCTACAAACTGGAAGTATCCAATTTTATCGGCCATTACATTTTCATACCCTTTTAAATCTACTTCTACCCTTTCAATAGGCTTTCCATCAACATCTTTAAAATAAGCAAAAACGGTAGTTTGTGCTAAATAATAAGATGTAGGAAATAAAGTAGACCAAGAGATCAATAATAATTTTCTCATCATAAGCATCTGTGTTTTTAATCATTTGTTCTTAAGTTTTGTTTCTTTTAAAACTTAATGTATTATAAATTTAATAAAATTTTGGAATGCTATTTCATTTGAATGGGAATTATATGGCATAAAAAATTTGTTTATCTTTAAGAATAAAGAAGCACAAGTGAATCACCTTAAAACGTATAGGTATGAAAAAGAAATTATTTTTTATCAGCCTCTTTTTTTCAATGTTCATCTTTGCACAGCAAGGCAAATTGAGAAAAGTAGCTGCTATAGGTTTCTTAAATGTAGAAAACCTTTTTGATACAATCCGTTCAGCGGATTATATTGACGGAACAAAAGCCATCACCAACCCTTCATTCCACCGAAGCATTCCTATGGACTCCATCCAATTTCTGGAAGCTGAAAAATATAATGGCCCATGGAGCAATGAGCTATTAAAAGGAAAAAAAGTAATCCGATATCAAAGTGGATCCACTGAATTTACCCCACAAAGCCCTAAGAATTATAACACTAAAGTTTATAGAACCAAACTGGTGAATACCGCTAAAGTAATTTCCGAACTGGGATCACAATACACAAAGACAGCTCCCGTTGTTGTTGGATTGATCGAGGTTGAAAACAGACAGGTCATTGAAGACCTCATCAAAGAGCCCGTTCTGGCAAAATATGATTATGGAATCGTTCATTACAACTCTTACGATTACAGGGGAATTGATGTTGCTCTAATCTACCAGAAAAGAAGATTCACTGTAACCAATTCATTAAAAAAAGAACTGGTCATCTATCGTGAAAAAGGAAAAAGAGAATATACCCGAGACCTTTTGGTTGTTACCGGATTTCTGGACAATGAAAAAGTAGCTTTTTTTATGAACCACTGGCCTTCACGAAGAGGAGGTGAAGCTGTGTCCCTTCCGAAAAGAAATGCAGCGGCAGTGCTTTTAAAACAACAAATGGATAGTATAAGAACCACAGATCCTTCTACTAAACTTTTTGCGATGGGAGATTTTAATGATGATCCGGTAAGCGCAAGCTTAAAAAATCACTTAAAATCAGTGGGCAATCCTAAAGATTTAAGTGAGAATACTCCATATTTAAATCTGATGTATCCTTTGTACAAAAGGGGAATTGCATCTTTAGCTTATCAGGATGCTCCCAATTTATTTGATCAGATCATTGTTTCAAAAAATGTAATTTCAGATCAGGTAACCAAAGAATACTCTCTATACAAAACCGAAATCTACGCCCCTCCTTATCTGATTAATAAAGAAGGAAATTACAAAGGCTACCCTTTCCGTTCCTGGAATGGAGATCGGTTTACAGGTGGTTACAGTGATCATTTTCCAGCTTTTGTCGTTCTCCAAAGAGAACCGTAACATAGAGTCATCAAAATAGAGTATTTTTTTATGTAACTTTATAAGTATGAAAAATTTAATTCTCTTATTACTCTTATCCTGCATCCCTTTCAGTTGTTCCTCACAAACCCATCCAAAGAATGAGCAGGAAAAGTCGGAAATAAAGCCATTAAAAAATGATGATGGAGAGTGGGACCTCACTGTACTGGATACTCAGTATGATTATTTTTTGAATGCAGTCGCTAAACCCATGAATCAATATTCAGAATCTTTTTTAAAATCACGCAATGCCATTCTGGTCAATGAATGGAACTCTTATTTCAGCTCAGGAAAATACAGAAATGTTATTGAGTCATCTATAAGCTATGATCCCAGAGAAAATTACGGATTAAAATTTGAGTACAAGCTCTATCAGGTTTTCGCTTATGTCAACTGGAAATACGGACTGCGAATGAATGGTTTGAGTGGCAGCGATGTTACAAGGTATTAAATAAAAAAGGTTCAGAAATTTCTGAACCTTTTTTATTTTTATCGTTTTGAAATTATTTATTAAATAATTCTTCAACTTTATCCCAGTTTACTACATCAAAGAAAGCAGAAACATAATCAGGTCTTCTGTTCTGGTAGTTTAAGTAATATGCATGTTCCCAAACATCTAATCCTAAAACCGGAGTACCTTTTACATCAGCAACAGGCATTAAAGGGTTATCCTGGTTAGGAGTAGAAGAAACTGTTACAGATCCATCTGCATTTTTAACTAACCATGCCCATCCTGAACCGAACCTTGTTTTAGCAGCATCTGCAAAGTCAGTTTTGAATTTTTCAAAACCTCCATAGTTTTCGATAGCAGCTTTTACGTTTCCTACAGGCTCTTTGCTTCCTCCCGGAGTTAAAATTTGCCAGAATAGAGAGTGGTTAAAATGTCCTCCACCATTATTTCTTACTGCAGGCTTATCTGTTCCGATTTTGCAGATTTCTTCAATAGTTTTTCCAGCTAGGTCTGTGCCTTCAATCGCTTTATTTAAATTATCTATATAAGCTTGGTGATGCTTTGTATAGTGAATTTCCATTGTTTTCGCATCAATAATTGGCTCTAATGCATCATACGCATATCCTAGTTTTGGTAATTCAAATGACATAATTTTAATTTTTAATGTTATAATTCAAAGTTAGCCAATAAATGGGCTATTATCAAAAATAGCGTATTATTTTAATAAATCTTTAACATTGATAGATTAGATTCCCAAAAAGACCTTTTATAAAAAATAAGAAGCACAGATGTAGATCATCTGCACTTCTTACTTTAACAATATTAAATTAATCTATTTACTTATTCATAGACATCAGGAATTCCTCATTATTAAGAGTTCCTTTGATGTTTTTGTTGACAAATTCCATCGCCTCTACAGGATTCATTTCAGAAAGATACTTTCTAAAGATCCACATTCTCTGCGATGTAACTTCATCAAGAAGCAGATCATCTCTCCTTGTACTGGAAGATACCAGATCAATGGCAGGATAAATTCTTCTGTTAGCAATTTTTCTATCCAATTGAAGTTCCATGTTTCCGGTACCTTTGAATTCTTCAAAGATCACTTCATCCATTTTGGAACCTGTATCAATAAGAGCCGTAGCAATTATGGTTAAAGATCCTCCACCTTCAATTTTCCTTGCAGCACCAAAGAATCTTTTTGGTTTATGCAATGCATTGGCATCCACCCCTCCGGAAAGAACTTTTCCTGAAGCCGGTGTCACCGTGTTATATGCTCTTGCTAATCTTGTTATAGAATCTAGTAAGATCACCACATCATGACCGCATTCCACCATTCTCTGAGCCTTTGCTAATACAAGATTGGCAACTTTCACATGCTTTTCAGCAGCTTCATCAAATGTAGAGGCAATTACTTCTGCGTTTACACTTCTCTCCATATCGGTAACTTCCTCAGGACGCTCATCGATAAGAAGTACCATCATGTATACTTCAGGGTGATTTGCTGCAATAGAATTGGCAATATCTTTTAGCAACATTGTTTTACCTGTTTTAGGCTGTGCAACAATCATTGCTCTTTGTCCTTTTCCAATAGGGGCAAAAAGATCTACAATTCTTGTAGATAAAGTAGCATTATTACCTGTCAGATTGAATTTTTCCTCAGGGAAAAGTGGCGTTAAATATTCAAATGCCACACGATCTTTAATAAATGCAAGATCGCGTCCATTCACTTCTGTTGGTCTTAATAATGAAAAATATTTTTCACCTTCTTTTGGAAGTCTTACAATACCTCTTACTGTATCTCCTGTTTTCAGACCAAAGTTTCTGATCTGTGCAGTAGAAACATATACATCATCCGGAGACGAAATATAACTAAAGTCCGAAGAACGTAAAAATCCATAATTATCCGGTAGAATCTCCAGAACCCCTTCAATACTAACCATTCCATCAAAGTTAAATTCTTTTCTGGACTCATGGTGCTCTTCCTGCTTATCAGAATGTCTGTTTTGATTCTGATTTTGCTGGTTCTGATTTTGATTCTGGTTTTGATTTTTATGAGAGTTTCCACCGTTCTGTGGATGATTGTGATTTTTTTGAGGTCTCGCCTGGGATTGAGGGTTATTAGGCTTTTCTTCTGTAGGAGCAGATTCTTGAGACTCTGTATTTTTTGGCGTTTCCGCCTTTTCCTGAATAGGAGCTTCCGTATTGCTTGCGTTGGTGGTAACTCTTTTTCTTTTTTTCTTAGCTTGAGATGAAGCGGAATTCTCTTCTGTAGTCTGAGGCTTTACTTCCTCTTGTTTGGGTGCTTCAGAAACAATTTCTTTTTCTTCTGGCTTCTCCTCAGCTATTACTTGCGTTTCTGCAGGAGCCTTAGCCTCCACTTTAGGTTTTGCGGTCCTCTTTGGAGCCGCTTTTTTGACAGGAGCTTTAGGTTCTTTCTGCACGGTATCATCTTCAGTATTCATACTGACTTCTGTCGTGTTGAAATAATCTTTTGCAACTTTAGGGTTAGAAGCTTGAAAGTCAAGAATGGCAAAGATTTTATCATTTTCAGTGCTATTTCTTGCAACTTTAACGCCTAAATCTTTTAAGATTTTAGTCAATTCCGTTACGGATTTTGACCTTAACGTTTCAATGTTAAACATATTTATGTAAAAATGTAATTAATTGTGAGTAAGAAAAGTAAGTCCGGTGACTTTTGTTTTCAAGTACATTGTATAATGCAAATCTACACTTATTTTTGAATTGTGCAAAATTTATGTTATTTTTGCCTAGAATTTAATATTCAATGCTACAAAGAATACAGACTATATGGATTTTTCTGGCAGTTTTAGCTGCTGTTTTTCTCTTCATAACAGGAGAAGATGTTGATGTTTTCGGGAATATTCCTGTTTTAGATAGTGCATGTATTGTACTGGTTTTGGTTGGATTACTGAGTGTATTCAGCTTTAAAAACAGAAAAAGACAAATTTTGCTGAATACCATCAGCATCATTATAAACGCTTTGTTGATTGGTGTATTGGCTTACTGGCTACTCAACTTATCCGGAGGAATTCAATTTCCTGAGAAGGGTATTGAGCCACTTTTTCCATTGATCGCGATTATTTGTTTGTTTATTGCAAACACATATATCCGCAAAGATGAGAGGCTCGTAAAATCTGTAGACAGACTCCGATAACCTTACAATGATTTTTTTGAGTAAGAACAGCTTCTTTTAGGAGCTGTTTTTTATTTTATTTTGATATCAGTGCAAAGCATCTATTTCAGTACTATTCTTCTGTTTTTCAAAAATTCTTCCCCCTTGTGCAACATTTCCAATAAATCTGCGACCTATATTTGTATAAATAAATTTGGATTCAATGAAAAAAATAGCCTACCTCACCTTATCACTTTTCTCTATCATAACATTGGCACAGGAAGTTCCTGTAAGCAAAATCACCACTGTCCTTTCAACATTGGCTTCAGACGAAATGAAAGGCCGTGAAATAGGAACCCCTGAAAATGATCATGCAGCGAATTACATCGCGAAGCTTTTCAAAGAAAATAATTTGGAATACTGTACAGGAACCTCTTATCTCGTTCCTTTTGACTATAAAGGAAAAACCGCTTATAATGTATGTGGCATAAAAAAGGGAAAAACCGATAAGTACCTTGGGTTTTCAGGACATTTTGATCATATTGGTACAAGCAATAAAAGTGGGGATAACATTTACAATGGTGCTGATGACGATGCCAGCGGAATCACTACCCTTGTTGGTATTGCCGATTATTTTAAAAACAAAACTCCGGATTTCTCCATGGTATTTATAGCCTTTAATGGTGAAGAGAAAGGAATGCTTGGTTCAAGAGCTATTGCAAATGACAAAAACTTAGATCCTATATATAATAATCTGACCGCTCTTTTCAATTTTGAAATGGTAGCTACAGAATCGCAGTTCGGGAAAAATGCACTTTTCATGACCGGAGATGAGTTTTCTGACCTTGACGAATTATTGAATAAAAACGGAGCAAACGGACTAAAGATATATCCGGACCCTTACGCTTCACAGCAGCTGTTTTACAGATCAGACAACGTAAGTTTTGTAAAGAAGAAAATTATTGCTCATTCTTTGTCTACAGTTGATATGACTAAAGCAACACATTACCATAATGAAAGTGATGATGTATCGGTTGTTGATTTTAATAACCTGACCCAAATCATCAATAATTTCGGAAAAACTTTGGAAAAATTATCTCCTAAAAACTTTGCTCCGAAGTATAACGATAAAGTAAAACTGAATTAAGAACGTCTTATCTTTTAAAATTACGTAATTTTGCTATCCAATTTTTTCATTGAATGAACGAATATAAAAAAATACTCAAATTCGCACGCCCTCATCAGAAATACATTTATGGAAGTTTATTTTTCAACATTTTGTATTCTGTATTTCAGATAGCTTCCTTAGGAACTATTTTGCCGGTGTTGGGAATGCTTTTTGGCACTATAAAACCTGAAAAATATGAGTCTCCTCCTACGTATTCAGGAGACATTTTGGATCTTTTTTCATTTTTAAAAGAATATTCTAATTATTATGTTCAAAGCTTAGTAACAGATTATGGCCCGCTGAAAGTACTTGCATGGCTATGTATCGTGACTGCTTTTACATTTCTATTGAGAAATATATTCCGATATCTGGGTTCTTTCCTGTTAATTAATTATCGTGTAGGGGTTACCAAAGACCTTCGTGGAGCAATGTATCGAAAAATACTTTCTCTGCCCGTTTCATTTTTTACAGAAAGCAGAAAAGGTGATCTCATGTCCCGTATGTCCAATGACGTAGGTGAAGTTGAAGGCAACATATTAGGCAGCTTAGTCGAGCTTATTAACGCTCCGTTTATGCTTATCAGTACGCTCGTCACTCTGTTCTTCCTGAGTACTGAGATGACGCTTTTTTCTCTGTTGGTTTTACCTGTCATGGGAACAATGATTGCATTGATTGGAAAAAGTTTAAAAAAGGACTCTCATGAAGCTCAAAACGAAATGGGAACTATATTTTCCATCGTTGATGAAACACTTAAATCAACAAAAGTTATTAAGATTTTCAGCGCCGAAAAAATAATGGACAACCGTTTTATGCGGTCGATGAATAGATGGATATCCAGTTCAATAAGATTAGGTAGAAAAAAAGAACTGGCTTCTCCAATGAGCGAATTTTTGGGTTCCATCACCTTTCTTATTATAGCATGGTATGGTGGAAAACAAATTATTGTTGAGCAAAGTATATCTCCGGCTGACTTTCTTGTTTTCCTGGGTATTTTCTTCCAGATCTTACCTCCAATGAAAAGCTTGTCAGCGTCAATTTCTAATGTTCAAAAAGGAGAGGCTTCATTAAAAAGAGTATTGGAAATCCTCGATGCAGATATTAAAATCGACGAAGTCGCAGAACCGGTTTCAATATCAACCCTTCAGAATAACATCCATTTCAAAGACATTGGATTCTATTATGACAAAGACAATTTAATTCTTAAAAACTTCAACCTAACCATTCCGAAAGGAAAAACAGTTGCTTTGGTTGGGCAAAGTGGTAGTGGAAAAACAACAATTGCCAATCTTTTAGCGAGATTCTATGATGTTTCTGAAGGTGAAATTTTAATTGACAATACTGATATTAAGCATTTAAAACTTCAGGAATACAGAAAACTCTTAGGAATGGTAACCCAGGAATCTGTATTATTCAATGATTCGGTTTACAATAATATTTTAATGGGTAAACCTGACGCTACCAGAGAAGAAGTTATTGCTGCAGCTAAAATTGCCAACGCAGATACTTTCATCACTCAGCTTCCTAATGGTTACGATACCAATATCGGAGACGATGGTGGTAAATTATCCGGAGGGCAGAAGCAAAGAGTTTCTATCGCAAGAGCTGTTCTTAAAAACCCTCCTATTATGATTCTTGATGAAGCTACTTCGGCTTTAGATACCGAATCAGAAAAATTTGTTCAGGATGCTCTTGAAAAAATGATGGAAAACAGAACATCATTAGTCATTGCACACAGACTTTCTACCATACAAAAGGCCGACTGGATTGTGGTCATGGAGAAAGGTGATATCGTAGAACAAGGAAGCCACCACGACCTGATTGCCAAGAGAGGAGTTTACCACAAGCTGGTTGAACTTCAAAATTTTGATTAAATCTTTTTAAATTTCAATTTAAAATGAATCCTATACAAGAGTATTTCTACAGAATTGAAGAGCCTGATAGAAGTACTCTTTTGTTTTTAAGGAAAAAGATACTGGAATCTGATCAGGAAAACATTACGGAAACATTTAGCTTCGGACTCCCTTTTTTCAAATACAAAAAGAAAATGCTTTGCTATTTATATTATAGCAAAAAGCATAAAAAGCACTATGTCAGCTTTTATCATGGAGACCGGCTAAATCATCCGGAATTGATCCAGGAGGGTCGAAAGAAATTTAAGATCCTTTTAATCAATGAAGAAGAAGATTTACCTGTTCAGCTTATCCTCAATCTTATCACCGAGGTAAAGCAATTTATTAAAGCCTGATAATTACTTTCTGTTTTCGATCATCTTTGGTTGTATTTTTCATTGAGGAAAGCTATGAATCAAAATAGATCTCCAATACAATAACTTTATAGGAAACACAATCGTCTAAATATTCATAGAATCAAGATTAAGGCACTCCATAATCTTATTAAAAAAACGCAAAAACACCAATGTTATATCTCTATATCATTGGTGTTTTTTTAATATAATAGAATTTGTGTTTAAGGGGTTAGCTATATTAGCTATTGTTATATTTATTGAGTATTTATCCCATTAAATTCGGCTCTTTTGATTGCCCAGGCAAATGCATTAGCCGAAACAATAGAATTATATACATCCTGGCTTCTTGAAGAAGCCCCTCTTCCATACCCTGGTTTTATTACCGGAAAATTATTTCCATCCACCACAAAAGGACAAACGATACCAGATGAGCCTGCACAATTGGAGTTAAAGCCACCATCGCCAAACCAAATAAAATTGAATGTTCTATGTTTAAAAGCAGTTACTCTACCCGCTGTACCTCCCGGTGAAGCTTGCGATAAATCAGAGTCTGTAGAATACACATCAATATCTCCAGCCGGTAATCCAAGTGCAGCAGTTGTTGCTGATGCATCTTCCCCCCATGTCTTTCCTCTGGCATCGCCAAAAGGTCCATTGATCACTTCATCATTGAGAACAGGAAGCCTGTATAAAGCTCCAGCTGCGTTTACATTACTCGTAGTAATACTATTATCGTTAAATACATTTCTAAATAATCTTTGCATCCCTGCAGTCGCTTCATTGTATGCAAGGACAACGCCTCCTTTTACCAAATATTCAGCAATGACATCCGCAGCCTCTTCAGAAGTTGCCCATGAATATCCAATAACCATAATATCAACAGGTTCTGGCCCTAAAAGCCAGTTTTGTAAATTGGCAACACTAGGACCATTTCCCCCATTAATTCTTGTAAACCCTTCAGTTTTTACAATACTTGTGGCTGTAGTCCCGAAATTTGAGGCTGTTGTAATCATTCTTCCAGATGCGGCTGTACCACTAAAATTATAGCCGTACGCATTCTCTGACATTCCTATTGCTAATAATTTTTTAGCAGGTATAACCACAATAACATTAACATTACAAGTTGTTGCAACTCCTCCTTGGCTATTAGAAGTAATTGTTATTTTTTTTACAGATGTAGAAGTAGGAGATCCAACGCCTTGTAAAGTGATATTCTGGTTTCCTGTAGATGTAAATGTCCCCGAACCACTAAATGAAATCCCGTCTACAGTATTGGTGGTAATGGTATAACTTCCTAATGCACTCACATTCACAGGAAGTGTAATTGTGTTAGAAGAAGTAAGTGTCACTCCTACTTTATATACTCCGTTGGGAGTAGCACTACCGCAACTCATTGTATACACTCCGGCAGGGCTCAGTACACTAATAGTAACAGGCGGCGTACAATCTACTGCTAATCCATTTGCAGAAAGTTGTACTGTATCTGTTTGTATTACAGCCGGCACTCCTTGTCCCAGTACCTGAACAGTTTGAATCCCTGTATTCAAAAAAACACCGGTTCCATAAAAATTATAGCCATTAGTTGTTGTCCCTGTAATCGTATAATTCCCGACTTTAGTAACATTCACACTAATATTGAGATAGTTAGAATTTGTTAGCTCTTTTCCCTGGATATATGTTCCCATTGCTTTAGTATCCGAACAGTTTATTGTAAAGACAGATTTTCCCATTTGTCCACATACACTCTTCCATTCATCATCTGCCAAACTCCAGTAATTGTAACAATCTTCAGTCGTATTGTAAATCGTAAGGCCATCGTCATTTGCCTTATTAATGGAAATAGCATTCCTTTGCTCTTCTGTAAGGCGTGGGATAAGTATACCTTTGTTATTTTCACCAGAGACAACATCCAGGACAGAATTTGAGTTAGGAATAGTAGTATTAATCCCAACCGCTCCATTGGTGTTCTGCGAAGAAAGTCTTCCAAATGTCATCAATAAAAGTATAAGCAAAATTCCAATTCTTATTTGCTTTTGCTTAGGTTTTAGGTTCATCATTTTTTGTTTTTTTATTATTTATTATAGTTGTGTTTTATGTTTTATCGTCCCTCATAAACACAAGCGAAGATTCACAAAAATATCACCAATAATGGATTTAATTAAAAAATACAACTACGCAATACTACTCATGAGTAGTAAAACTGATGAAAATGATAAAGAGCCTTATATCTTGAGTATAAAATTATTGATATTGGTATGAGAAGGAATTCCTAATTTTTTTCGTATTCTATACTTTCTGCTTTCAATAGCCCTAACACTGCTATTAGTGCATAAAGCAATTTTCTTAGTATCAAAATTCAGCCTCATTAAAGCACAGATATTAAGTTCAGAGCTAATAAGGTCTGAATTAATCTTCAAAATATTGGGTATAAAGTCAGGAAAATATATTTTGAATCTCTCAAGAAAAATAGGTGACCCATTTTCCGCAAGCTCTAAAATTTCGGAGATATTATCTTCTGTTAAGTTATTCGTCACTATTTGTCGTTCCATCAACTCATTGTTTGCTTTTACCAAATCCTCGATGATGGAATCTTTAATCCGTTTCTCTTCTATCAATCCATAGATCAACTTATCTTTTTGATGCAAAAAGAACATATCCATTAAAAATTTAGTGATGACAAAAATGATATTAATTAACTGTACTATTTTAAAGTCATCATTTTTCATGAATTTGCTTTTGGGCAAAAAGTCTAAATCCCAATATAAGCACCCGATAAAATTAAAAGCAATAATAAATACAATCAATAAAATAGAATAATAATCCTCTTTATAATTGAAAAAAAAGGGCAGAGCGAACAGAATAGAAAAATAAAAATATTCAACCCCGGCAATCTTCGATGTATAGTTATCATAAAAACTCACTATAAAAGTAAGAACTATAAGCACAACAGTAATAGATGTTTTCAGTACTCCGTAGAAGCTGTTAATCTTCCCCTTAATGCCCATTAAAAAAGCAAAAAAAAACGTAATTAAAATTAAAAGCGCTGAACTTACAACATCACCCCAAAAAAATACAGTGAAGATGGAGTAAAATAAAAATAAGAAAAAAAGAAATAAAATATAACGATGGATAAGTTCTAAAAAATGGCTATCAAAGTCATCATTAGCCTCCTCTAAGTTGTTATTCAATGGGTTAGAAAACATCCTACTTATTATCATATGCTAAAAATTTCATTATAAATGCACTTAATGCAATCTAAACGAATGCCAAAGTAAATTTCTTTATGAATAAAATACGCTAATAGGAACACGAAAAGGATCATCTATAAACATTAAAATCCTTGCTATTGTTTGTTAGAAACAACAAATCCATTTGAAATTAAAATACAAATTTTTATTGAGTTCATGTATAAAAAAATCAGGGAGAAAACTGTTAACAATTTTCTCCCTGACTTTTTTATTTGAAATATAATATATCTATTCTTTCATTTTCGCAATAACGTCGAGTCCCCCCTTCGTAATATCACCTATTTTACAGATAATCTCAGTATCTAAAGGTAGAAAGACATCCATTCTTGAACCGAATTTAATGAAGCCAAACTCATGTCCTGCTTTTGCCTGATCTCCTTCATTACAATAGAAAACAATTCTTCGGGCTACATATCCTGCAATCTGTCTGAAAACAACCTTATGGTTTGTTAAACTCTCAATAGCAACTGTTGTTCTTTCATTTTCTGTAGAAGATTTTTCATGCCATGCTACCAAATATTTTCCAGGATGATACTTCTTGTAAATCACTTCCCCTGAAACCGGATATCTGCAGATATGAACATTCAAAGGAGACATAAAGATAGATACCTGAATGGCTTTCCCTTTTAAAAATTCGTTCTCTTCCACTTCTTTGATCATTACCACCTTTCCATCTACCGGTGCAATAACATTTTCTTTATGATCAAGAATCTCACGGTTAGGAACCCTGAAAAACCAAAATACCAGACTGTAAATGACCAATAAGGGCATAATGATTAAAAGTGACCATATTTTAAGGAAATAAATAGCTAAAGCACCAATAATAATAAAAAGTATGGTTGCTACAGTAATCGTTCCTTTTGATTCTTTATGTAATTTCAT
The DNA here is from genome assembly GCF_002285635.2 of Chryseobacterium piperi. Lineage (NCBI taxonomy): Bacteria > Pseudomonadati > Bacteroidota > Flavobacteriia > Flavobacteriales > Weeksellaceae > Chryseobacterium > Chryseobacterium piperi. Next base: position 2,975,895 of record NZ_CP023049.2, read on the forward strand.
GAGTTTTTTAAATAAATTTTTCTAAAATAAAGTACAAATATACGACAGGAGCGCAAATTAAAAAACTATCGAGCCGATCTAATACACCTCCATGCCCGGGAATAATGTTTCCACTGTCTTTAACCCCGAAATTTCTTTTCAGCTGGCTTTCTACCAAATCTCCTAACGGAGCAAAAGATGCGACTAAGAAACCAACAACCATCCAGTTGCCACGAAGATCATGCTGATAATGCTCTATAAAGTATGATAAAATTAAAGTTAACACCACTCCACCTGCATAGCCCTCCCAAGTCTTCTTTGGAGAGATTTTAGGTGCCATTTTGTGTTTCCCGAAAAATTTCCCTGTCAGATAAGCAAAGGTATCACTACTCCAGATTAAAATAAATAAAAACAAAACCTCTAAAGAGAATGTATTATCGTAGCTGGAATATTTAGGAAGTCCTAATGCGAAACTAAATGGTAAAGCAACATAGATAACGGTAAAAATAAGCTTCCCGCTGTCATAGTATAATTCGGTAGGATATTTAAATAAAGTGACAATAGCTATGGCTATTAAAGCAAGGGCCAGTATTTCACTCAACCGGAAGTCAAAAAAGAAATCGTGATAAAAATATCTCTTGGAAAACATATAAAAGATAATCAGGATCACAGGAAATACGATCCATTTCTCATATCCTTTTCCAAATTTCATGATCTTCACACATTCCCATGAACCTACAACCAGTAAAAAGGTAATTAACCCATAGTATAGATAGTGCTGCTTAACAAGGTCAGGAGAAATAGAATTAATCAGCTGAGCTCCGAGCGGTGTCGTGCAAAGAATAATAATTGCAACATAAACAATCCCCGAAATAGTTCTTTGAATGAGATTTTTGTCCAAAATGTATAATTTATAGAATTGATGCTTAATCTTCAAGCAACAATAAAAACAGTTTTGTATTGGAATTAGAAGAAGTATCCAGTTTAGACTGATTTCCACTAATTGACGTCAGGTTTTTGATATTCCCGTTCCGTTTTATTTTTCCCATGGCATCATTGAGGTTATTCACAATCTGTGAAACATTTGCCATAATAATAATTTTATCCGGCAGCCTCGAAGAATGGTAATGAAGAATATTATTGTGAGACAGCATAATTCTTCCATCATAAGCGATAAGATACTCACAGGTAATGAAAGCAGCATCATTGGAATGTTCCAATTCTGAAGTATATGAAGTTTTTACAACATTCAAAAAGTTCTGAAGTTCTTTATCCCAACAAAACATATTCTGAATACCTTCTATCTTAGCAATCTGGTTCAAAGTCTGTAGAGCTTCCGCTTCATCTGCACAATAATTAAAAAAACCACCTGAATGCGTAAATAATTGCGCAAACTTATAGTCAAGATCCGCATTTTTCAGCGAGTCTCCAAGCTTTTCCAAACTCTGTTTGTCCTCTTCCTCAGGCTGGTTGGTTAGTTTGCTTACAATTCTCTTAAATAAACTCAACTTAATGTATTTTTAGTCAACTTTATACAAAAATAGAAAATAAATTATAATAGATTCTAAAAATGTAGGTTTAAATATGAAAAAACCTGGCAATTTTGAAATTACCAGGTTTTATATACTCTATTTCTTAAGTGTTTTAAAGTTGGGTCGGGCTTTCCGGAGCCTGAATTTCACTTTCTTCTTCCTTCTCATGAATGGTAATAGAAGGGATCGTATTCGTCACAGGTCTTTCTGTTAATTCAGGATCCCACGCTCTTTTTCCAAAGATATCTTCAAGGTCTTCACGGAAGATTACTTCTTTTTCTAAAAGCTTATTAGCCAGAGCATCCAGTTTATCCTTGTTTTCAGTAAGGATCTGTACCGCTCTCTGATATTGGTTTTCGATAAGTGATTTGATCTCAACATCAATCTTGGTTGCCGTTTCTTCAGAATACGGTTTTCCAAAATTATATTCTGATTGTCCTGAACTATCGTAGTAAGAAATGTTACCGATATTCGGGCTTAAACCGTAAATCGTTACCATTGCCTGTGCTCTCTTAGTTACAGATTCAAGGTCAGAAAGTGCACCTGTTGAAATATTATTAAATATAACTTGTTCCGCAGCTCTACCTCCTAATGTTGCACACATTTCGTCTAACATTTGCTCTGTAGTCGTCAGCTGTCTTTCTTCCGGAAGATACCAGGCTGCACCTAGTGAACGTCCTCTCGGAACAATCGTTACTTTTAAAAGAGGGGAAGCATGTTCTACCAACCAGGAGATGGTAGCATGACCTGCTTCATGATAAGCAACTCTTTTCTTTTCAGAAGGCTTAATCGCCATATTTTTCTTTTCAAGTCCACCGATGATTCTATCTACGGCATCCAGGAAGTCTTGTTTTGTAACTGAAGTATGACTGTTTCTAGCCGCAATAAGCGCAGCCTCATTACAAACATTGGCAATATCAGCACCACTGAATCCAGGGGTTTGTTTCGCTAAGAAATCTCTGTCTACATTATCATCCAGCTTGATTTTTTTCAAGTGAACATCAAATATCTCTCTTCTTTCATGAAGTTCAGGAAGATCCACATAAATAGAACGGTCAAAACGTCCGGCTCTCATTAATGCTTTATCCAGGATATCCGCTCTGTTGGTTGCCGCCATTACAATGACATTGACATCCGTTCCAAAACCATCCATTTCAGTAAGAAGCTGATTCAGGGTATTTTCTCTTTCATCGTTACCCCCTGAGAAATTATTTTTTCCTCTGGCACGTCCGATAGCGTCGATCTCATCAATGAAGATAATCGCTGGTGATTTAGCTTTTGCCTGAGCAAACAGGTCTCTCACCCTTGATGCTCCAACTCCAACGAACATTTCAACAAAATCAGAACCTGAAAGTGAGAAGAAAGGAACTTTCGCTTCACCAGCTACTGCTTTCGCCAATAACGTTTTACCAGTTCCCGGAGGGCCAACAAGCAATACTCCTTTTGGAATTTTACCTCCCAATCTTGTATACTTTTCTGAGTTTTTCAAGAAGTCTACAACTTCCTGTACCTCTTCTTTAGCACCTTCCAGTCCGGCAACATCTTTAAATGTTACCTGAATTCTTTCTTTTTCATCAAAAAGCTTTGCTTTAGATTTTCCGATAGAGAATATCTGTCCTCCAGGGCCTCCGCCACCTCCCATTTTTCTGAAAAGAAGGAAGTAAAACAATCCTAAAATAGCTATCCAGATCAATGCTGAAAATAAAATATCCATAAACGGACTTTTACCTGCACCATAATCTTTTGTAGTCTTGATGTTCGGATTTTCTGCTCTTATCTGATCAAATTTCTGAAGGAAAAGCTGTAAGTCACCATATTTAACAGTGTAATCAGCTTTTGGAGCCATTTCGAATGCTGATAACGGATTATTCTCTTTGTTGTTTTTATTCACCGTTGCTGTTTTAGCAGCTTGGGTCAGGAATACATCAGCTTTTTCAGTGTCTTTATATATAATTACATTCTGAACTTTTCCCGCTTGCATTTCTCTGAAGAAACCATCTTCATCGATAGCTTTCGCACTATTGTCTCCTAGAAAATTGGAGCCAAAAAGTAACAAAAGAGCTATGATTGCAATTGGAAAAAACCAGTTAAATCCTTTATTGTTCATTTATACTTTTTAAAATTAAATTTCATTTTCGATTTTGGTGATTTTAGCATCGCCCCATAATTCTTCAATATCATAGTACTCTCGTACTTGTTTCTGGAATATATGAACGACTACTGTAACGTAATCTACCAAAATCCACATTGCGTTATCAGTACCCTCGACATGCCAAGGTCTATCCTGAAGTTCGTTTCTTACTTTCTTCTCTACACTTCCTGCTAATGCAGAAACTTGTGTGTTTGAGTTCCCACTACATATTACAAACGTTTCTGCCACTGAGTTTTCAATATTGGAAAGATCAAAGATCATAATATCTTCTCCTTTTACATCTTGGATAGCTTCAACGATTTTATCTATTAATTCTTGCTTTTCTATTGTTTTATTCATTAAAAAAATACTATAATCTGCAAATTTATTGTTTTTTCTTTACTTTAGCCTTACTTTTGACTCTTTAAAGTCTTAAAGTTTTCTTAAATGCCCCAACTGTTCTACTTAAAAGAGTGTCCTTCTACTAATGACGAAATATCTCAATTTTTACTTTACGAAGATTCAGATTTTATTGCTCTTCATACATTCAATCAAACTAAAGGTCGTGGCCAGTATGGAAATGTATGGTCTTCCACTGCCGAAAAAAATTTAGCATACACACTGGCTGTTAATACACGGCATTTTATGCTTTCGGATTTTATGTTCAATTATTATACCGCAATTGTTATCAGGGATTTTCTTGCCAATTTGACTGAAACTGATGTGAAAATAAAGTGGCCCAACGATATTATCCTTAAAAGTAAAAAAATCGTGGGAATATTGATTGAAAAAAAGAAAATTAATCAACAAAATTATTTCATCATTGGAGCAGGAATCAATATTCTTCAGGAGCAATTTGATGCAATATCCAATGCAGGCTCGATTTTAACCCAGACAGGGAAGAGATTCGACTTAAATGAATTCACTTTAAACCTCCATGAATTTTTATGTCAAAAACTGACAGATATTCCTTCTGAACAGGAAATAATGAAATTATTCAATCAACACTTGTTCCGAAAAGATGAAATTTCTGTTTTTGAAGTGGACAAAAGGAGACAAAATGGCATTATCAGATTCTCTGATGAAAAGGGCGAAATCTGGATAGAATTAGAAGATGGATTAAGATCTTTTTATCACAAACAGATTAAACTTCTCTACTGATTAGCTCTTCTCAGGTATAAGACCAGAGCAAGAGGGAAAAAGATAATATTCGGAAACCACATCGCTAACCCCGGCGACATACTTTTATTCTCGGAAACCACCTTCAGGGCTTCGAATGAAAACACAAAGATAAAAGCCAGTGAAATACCGATAGCAAGGTTAATCCCAAGCCCTCCTCTTTTCTTTTGAGACGAAAGTGACAGTGCTAAAAACGTTAGAATGACAATAGAAATCGGCATTGACGTTCTTTTATAGAGTTCATTCAAATGCGTATTCAGGTTACTATTTCCTTTTTCCTTTTCTCTTTGAATAAACTTCAAGAGTTCAGGAGTTGTTTTATTTTGTCCTAAAAGTTCGTTAGGGAAAAGCTCCTCAGGAGCATGTCCATAACTTTTCCTCAGCTCAGATCCATCAGCAAGCTTCTCGGAATCATCTTTATTAACCGTTTTTTCAGTGTAATTATTCAGAACAAACTGTTTTTTATCTTTATCCCAGAATACATCAGATGCTTTTAATTCATAAAGCATTTTTCTGTTTTTATCGAATTTCTGAAAGATAAAACCCGATCCTCTTTTTTCCCTTTTGTTCCAGGAATTGATAAAAATATACTCAGTTCTGCTAATCTGTGCTGTAACTGGGCCTGTCCCTAATACCTTCTCCTTATTCGCCGCACTATAGGTGTATGCTTCAAGCTCATTTTTTTTAATATTGGCCCATGGTAATACAAAATGATTGATCACAAGAGAAATCAAAGCAATAAACAAAGAAGTAAGTAGATAAGGTCTTGCAAAACGATGAAAACTAGCACCACTGCTGATTACAGCAACGATTTCTGTATTATTTGCCATTCTGGAGGTAAAGTAAATTACCGAAATAAAGACCAGAATAGACAAAAATGTCATGATCAGGTTGATAATCCAGAAAGGATAAAAGTGAACCAGAAAGTAAGTAAGGTTGAGTTTAGCATCAATAGCCGTGGCATTTTCAATTCTCGGTATTTTCTGCTGGACATCAATAACCAATACAACTATAGACAACAATATGAGCATGAAACTAAAAGTTCCAAGATATTTTTTAATGATGTAGCGGTCTATAATTGTAAACATTACTTTCTTTTTATAGTCTTTGTCTAAGAACAGGAATTACAGATTTTTTCCATTCGTAAAAATCTCCTGCTATAATATGCTCTCTTGCTACTTTCACCAAATCCAGGTAAAAAGCCAAGTTATGAATTGAAGCAATTTGTTTGGCTAAATATTCTCTGGCAACAAATAAATGACGAACATATGCTTTCGAATATTCTCTATCAACAAAACTTGTCCCAAACTCGTCTAAAGGTGAAAAATCCCGCTTCCATTTTTCATTTTTCAGATTCATAACCCCTTGCCAGGTAAATAGCATTGCATTTCTCGCATTTCTTGTAGGCATTACGCAATCCATCATATCAATTCCCAAACCAATAGATTCCAAAATATTCCATGGAGTACCAACTCCCATTAAATATCTTGGCTTATCTTTAGGAAGAATATCTGTTACTTCATCGGTAATTCTGTACATTTCTTCTTCAGGCTCTCCTACTGAAAGTCCTCCGATCGCATTTCCTTCAGCTCCGGCTTCTGAAATCACCTCAGCAGAAATTTTTCTTAAATCTGAATAGGTAGATCCCTGCACAATAGGAAACAACCTCTGTTTATGCCCATACAGCTCTGGATTTTGCTCAGTCCAGTCAATACATCTTTTCAACCAACGGTGTGTCAGCTCCATTGATAATTTGGCCTGATTGTATTCGCATGGGTATGGAGTACATTCGTCAAAAGCCATAAAGATATCAGCTCCAATCTGTCGTTGAATCTCCATTGATTTTTCCGGGGTAAAAAGATGGTAACTTCCATCAATATGAGATTTGAACTTCACTCCTTCTTCAGACATTTTTCTGCTCCCTGAAAGTGAAAAGACCTGAAAACCTCCCGAATCCGTAAGGATAGGAAGATCCCAGTTCATGAATTTATGTAAACCTCCTGCTTCTTGCATAACGTCCATACCAGGACGAAGATACAGGTGATAGGTATTCCCTAATATAATCTGGGCTTTAATGTCTTCTTTTAATTCTCTTTGGTGAACGGTTTTTACACTTGCAACAGTTCCTACAGGCATAAAAATAGGCGTTTGAATCTTACCATGATCAGTAGTAAGTTCTCCTGCTCTAGCTTTTCCTTCAGAGGTTTTTTCTATATTAAAAAATTTCATCCGTATATTCTATTAATTCAGCTCCTCGGTATTTTTTAACTTACCGGATGGAACGCCATTTCTGCATTTTAGTTATTTAGTTATCTTGCAAAAGTGGGCACATTTAGGTTTTTCTTTATTTTATCTTTTACATACTGATCCGCTTTAGGATCTTTCTTCAACAATTTTTTCTGTGCTTCATCAGCAATATCACTCATTTTTTGCTTTACAACATAATATTTGAAACTCTCGACAAAATCATCGGGTTTTACATTGTGAGTTTTAAGAATAAACCTTGTACCGCTTTCCAAATTGGTATTCTGAAACATAAAAGTTGCCTGATCATTAATTGCCATATCAGCAAGAATTTCTGACATCTTATCTTCGGGCACCAGGTTCTTAGGCTGATCGATATAATCACCACAAGAAAACATAAACATCAAAACAAAAAGAAAAATCAGCTTTTTCATTAGTTTATTTTTATATTCTTTATTTAATCGCCTGATTGAACTTCGCATATACATATTTCTCCGTAGCAGAAGAATGAATTATGCTCCGCTTCATAATCTGTTAATTAATGATTTCCATTTTAAATTTAAAACACCAAAAACCGCTTCATGAATAATTCCTCCATTCATTTTACTTTCTCCCAAAATACGATTGGTGAAAATAATAGGTACTTCTACAATTTTGAAGCCTTTTTTAAAAGCTCTGAATTTCATTTCAATTTGAAACCCATATCCTTTTAACCTGACATTGTCCAGATCGATGTCCTGTAGTACTTTTTTTGAAAAGCAAACAAATCCGGCCGTAGTATCATGAATAGGAAGTCCTAAAATGAATCTCACATATTTCGAGGCAAAATAGGAGAGCAAAACTCTTCCCATAGGCCAGTTGACAACATTCACTCCTTTCGAATAACGTGAACCTATGGCCATATCAGCCTTTAGGCAAGCTTCATAAAGTTTAGGAAGGTCATCAGGATTATGAGAGAAATCGGCATCCATTTCAAAAATATAATCATACTGATTTTGAAGTGCCCATTTAAATCCATAGATGTAAGCTTTTCCCAAACCATCTTTTACATGCCTTACAGACAGATGTAAATTGTGGGGAAATCTTCGCTGCAGATCTTTAACAATCTCTGCGGTACCGTCTGGTGAGGAGTCATCCACTACAAGAATATGAAAGTCTTTTTCCAACGCAAAAACTGCGGAAATAATATTTTCTATATTTTCCTTTTCATTATAAGTTGGAATGATGACAAGTTTTTTCATTTCAGTTTGCAAAGATAGTTTATTTAACCTTTTTATTTTATACAAAATATTCTATAATTTTGCAAAAAACATTTTGTTGCTATTATCACAAAACTTTACAAACCATATAAGGATTCCTGAGAACAACGATTGGGTAATTTTTATATTATTGGGCTGCATATTTTTATATCTTTTTATGATGAACATCGTAGAAAGAGGCGCCAATTTAAAAGACTTTCTGCTTCAAAAATATTTTGATGCCAGTAACAACTTAGCCAGTTGGATCATCACCTCCTGTGTCACTGCACTCACCCTTTCGGTTTTATTGTCACAATACATTCCTATTGTTCCAAAATACGTTGCCGATTTACAGGTTTTTGGATATCAATTAAATAAATTCGGTTATTGCCTACTGGCAATCACTCTTTTTTATTTAATAAAATCAACATTAGGGTTTTTATTTTATCAAAGTATAGGTGACACAAAAAAATGGCTTATTTTTTATTTCACCTCCACTAAATTTTATTTTGTTCTGTCATTTTTATTAATAATTCTGTGTATTACCCATTATTATTTCCCCGTTGACAGAAATAAAATATTTTCTTACTATCTGGCTTTCTTTTCTTTTGTATTTATTTTCAAGGTTTTTTTCTATTTATTTCACAAGAACAATGTTTTGCCAGAAAAATGGTATTATAAATTTTTGTATATTTGCACCCTCCAAATCACACCATTATTGTTGCTTTGGAAATTGTTATTTTTTTAATAAAAGTCAATGATGAGAATAAAGTCTATATTGGTTTCTCAACCAGCGCCTAGTGAGTCTTCTCCATATCTGGATATAGCGAAGAAGGAAAAAATAAAGATTGATTTCCGTCCGTTCATCCACGTCGAAGGAGTTGACAATAAAGAACTTAGAACACAAAAAATAGATCTAACGCAGTATACTGGTATTATTTTCACCAGTAAAAATGCGATAGACCATTACTTTAGACTAGCTGAAGAATTGCGTTTTGCAGTTCCGGATACGATGAGATACATCTGCCAGTCAGAAGCAATTGCGAACTATCTTCAAAAACACATTGTCTACAGAAAAAGAAAAATAAGTTTTGGGGAGAAAAATTTCTCAGACTTGTTACCTCTTTTCAAAAAATTCCCATCTGAAAAATATCTACTACCATCTTCAGACGTTTTGAGTCCTGACACCGTTAAAACGCTAGATACCGCCAATGTAGACTGGACAAGAGCAATCATGTACAGAACAGTATGCAGTAATCTAAGTGACATCAAAATTAAAGATTATGATATGTTGATCTTCTTCAGCCCACAAGGAATCAAGTCTTTACAACAAAACTTTGAAGATTTCAAGCAGGATGAAACAAAAATTGCGGTTTTTGGAAATACAACATTAAATGCTGCTGAAGAGGCGGGATTAAGAGTAGATGTAATGGCTCCTACAAAGGAAACTCCATCTATGACCATGGCCCTTGAAAAATATATTAAAAGCCTACATAAGTAGTTTTTAATATCTTAAACCATACAGCCGTCTTTTCAATAAAAGAAAAGATGGCTTTTTTTTAATTAAATTTGAACAAGAATTAATATTGAATGAAAGCTCCACAGCCAAAAAAAATAGAAAAAACACTTGAAATACACGGAGATAGAAGAACTGACAATTATTTCTGGCTCAATGACAGGGAAAACCCCGAGGTCATAAAGTATATTGAGGAGGAAAATGCTTTTGCAGATTTCATGATGAAAGAAACTGAGGATTTTCAGGAGGAGCTTTTCGAAGAAATGAAATCCCGTTACAAGAAAGATGATGAATCTTTACCATACTTTTTTAATGGATACTGGTATATGGTCCGTTATGAAGAAGGAAAAGAGTACCCTATTTTCTGCAGAAAATACAAGAGTCTTGAAAGTCCGGAGGAAATTATACTGAACGTCAATATTCTGGCAGAAGGAGAAAGCTTTTTTGAAGTTGGAAGCGTTGCTGTCAGTCCCAATAATGAATTAGCATCTTTCTCATCCGATAATGTAGGAAGAAGAATTTATTCAATCAATTTTAAAAATCTGAAGACAGGAGAAATTCTACCGGATCAGATATTCAACACTACCGGAAAAGCCGTTTGGGCCAATGACAACGAACATGTTTTTTATATCAGAAAAGATGAGAGCCTACGAGCGTTCCAGGTATACAGACATAAGCTGGGAACCGATTCAGCAGAAGATATTTTAATTTTCCATGAAGAAGATGACACTTTCGATGTGAATGTTTTCAAAACGAAATCGTTAGAATATATTTTCATTGCCAGCTCCAGCACCATTTCTGACGAGCACCGCTTTATTCCTTCTAACAATGTTTTTGCAGAGTGGAAAATCATTCAGCCAAGAATTGACGACCTGGAATATTCTGTGGAACATTATGAAGATGAGTTTTATATCATTACCAACGCCGATGATGCAACCAACTTCAAAATTGTAAAAACCAAAATCGACAATTGCAGAATGGAAAACTGGGTGGACGTGATCCCTCACCGACCGGAAGTTCTATTGGAAGGGTTTGAAATATTCAGAGATTATCTTGTCCTCGAGGAAAGAGAAAAAGGGTTATTACAAATAAAGATTATTGATGAAAAAACCAAGCAATCCTATTATCTTCCGTTTTCAGATCCTACCTATACCACATACATTGGTATTAATTTAGAATTTGACACTGAAGTTTTACGTTATGGTTACACGTCATTGACCCAGCCAAGCTCTACTTATGAATATAATATGAAAGAGAAAACCACTACCCTTCTCAAGCAGCAGGAAATATTAGGGGGAAAATTCTTTCCGGAAAATTATATTTCTGAAAGAATATGGGCAGATTCAAGAGATGGAAAAACCAAAATCCCTATTTCATTAGTATACCATAAAGACACTCAGAAGTCTGAAGATACACCTTTACTTCTATATGGATATGGAAGTTATGGGCATACTGTAGACGCCAGCTTTTCCAATGTAAGGTTATCTCTTTTAGACAGAGGCTTCATTTATGCCATTGCCCACATTCGTGGTGGAGAGTATTTAGGAAGAGAATGGTATGAAGATGGAAAGATGTTATTTAAAAAGAACACTTTCTTCGATTTTATTGATGCAGGAAAATACCTTATTAAGGAAAACTATACTTCTTCCAGGCATCTTTATGCAATGGGCGGAAGTGCAGGAGGATTATTGGTAGGAGCGGTTGTTAACTATGAACCAGGTTTATTTAATGGTATAGTTGCGCAGGTTCCTTTTGTAGATGTGGTGACGACAATGCTGGATGAGACAATTCCTTTGACTACCGGAGAGTATGATGAATGGGGAAATCCTAATGATGAAGAATATTATCATTACATGAAAGATTATTCTCCGTATGACAATGTGGAAGCAAAAAATTATCCGCACATGCTTATTACTACCGGACTGCATGATTCACAGGTTCAATACTGGGAACCGGCAAAATGGACAGCTAAATTAAGAGAATTAAAAACTGACGATCATCTTTTGCTATTCAAAACTGATATGAGTGCCGGACATGGTGGAGCAAGCGGAAGATTTGAATCGCTTAAAGAGGATGCATTGGAATATGCATTTCTATTGATGATTGATAAGCGATAAAATATAATTGATAATTCATAAATGATGAATGATGGATCATAATCCAGACTATAACCAGCTTTTTGCCTTAAAGACCAAACAATTGGCTGTAAGTATTATTAATGAATTATCAAGCCTGCCTTATCAAGAAGCTTTCGCAGTGATTAGAAAACAAATATACCGTTCTTCTACATCCATGGCGGCAAATTATAGAGCTATGTGCAGAGCAAGATCAAAAGCAGAAAGATATTCCAAAATATCAATTGTAATAGAAGAAACAGATGAAACTCTCTTTTGGCTTGAAATGATTGAAGAGCTCAATTATGTCAAAAGTGAAGTTTTAGTAGATCTAAAAAATAGGACTGAAGAAATTCTAAAAGCAACTTCTTCATATAGAAAGATGTTAAAGACATAGTCTTTCATCATTTATAAACTATCATTTATCATTTATAAATTATGATTAACGAATCCGAATATTGGAAAAAAATAGAACAGTTTTTTGAGGACAATTTTGAGACCGAGAAAAATCCACCGATTGAAACATTATTATTTTTAATTGGACTTCAGGAGTTAGGAAGCGGTCAACAAAAATATTCAAAAGACGACAAGCTCAATATCCTTCACATTGCCGTATGCAGATTATTGGAACCTTTTGGTTACTATAAGTTTACGCATTATGAAGATGGGTGGCCTCATTTCGAACAATTGGAAGAGCTTCCTGAATTAAGACCTAATGAGCAATCATTATTGATGAAAAAAGCAATCATTCAGTATTTTCAGGATGAAGAGCTGATTTAATTTGAAAATGACAGAATTTGAAAATGAAAAAATGGAGCTTATAATAAAGAGCGGGCTGAAGCCCACTCCTATTGATGTGATAGGGAAGATAAATCCCAACCACAAAAAATTTTCAAATTCTGTCATTTTCAAATTATCAAATATGCCTATGCCTATTTCAGAACTTCTTCCAATTGACTGAGTCCCATTTTAAACCCTTCTTCAAAGCCCATGTCAATATGATCTTTCATTGCTTCCTCGGATTGAAAATGAATATTAACCGTTATTTTTGTTCCGTCTTCAATACCGGTAAATCCGATCAACCATTGGGATTGTGGAGAATCTTGATTAACCTCTCCTTTTTCATCACAAAAAGCAGCCATCCAGTCAAAACTTCTATGCTTCATGATTTCTCCATATTTTGCCCGTGCATATCTCTTTTCTCCATCAGGACCTACCATAGCGTAGTGCCAGATTCCGTTCTCTTTAAAGTCCATATGCACCGTTTCACATCTCCAGGGTTTTGGACCCCACCATTGATCTATTAACTCTGATTGGGTAAAATAGTCCCACACTTTAGATACATCAGCATGATATACTTTCATGACATAAATGCTCTTAGCATCAAAATCTTTGTTAAAAATGATATTAGATTCCATACGTAATTGTTTTTAACAAACTTACTTCTTTATTTTTGTTGCTAGCTTTTTCAAAGGACAAGTAATTCAATATTTATAAAAAAATGTTAAAAAACATAGTTTTAAGAAAAAAAATACAATTTTTTGGCTCGTTTTTTGTTTATCAAGTCTTAAAACAATTAATTTTAACATTCATCATTCCAAACAATATAAAATAAGATAATGAATAACAAATTCATCCCAATAATTTCAGTGTTTATGACAATCTCACTGATTGTTTTTGTGACACTCCAGTTTTATTGGCTGAAAGGATATTATGGCGCTCTGGAACAGGATTTTTCTAATAAAGTGTATACGGCATTGGAAAATACCGCTAAAAATATCTCGGAAATTGAAGTAGAAAAATACCTGAATGATGATTTTAAAAACTTCAGAAAAAATGTTGTTGCCAATAACAACCAACCTTCTTTAACGACAATTCAGCAGGTTGAAGACTCCGGCACCCAAAGACAAATTATCTACTCCAAAAACATCATTGAAAAAACTCAGCTTCCGATCTCTCAAAAGGGAGATTCTTTAAAGCTTACGACTCTATATACGGATGAAGCAGCCTATAAACTGAAAAGAGATACAACAAACCGCGAACCTCTTACTGCTGATATCAACCAGGATATTGAAAGTGGTGATTATTCCATGAAAGAGTTTGCAAAAGTATATGGAAATAATCTGCCAATCACCAAAAGAGTGGATGATAAAATTCTGGATTCGGTTCTCAGCAAGGAATTGAAAATGAAAGGAATTACGGCAAAATTTGGGTTTGGAGTAACAGATAAAAACAACAACCTCACTACGGTTTTCAATAAAGTTTATAAAGAAAAAAAAGACAGCAATACATACAGCTATCCTCTTTTTACGGATAAAAAAGACCACACTTTATACAGTCTGGCTCTTGTTTTCCCTAAAAAAGAATATTCACTGGCAATGAATAACTGGCCTATGCTATTGGGAACTTTTCTTTCATTACTGACCATTCTGGGAATTTATATTATTTCCATTAATTATATGATGAGACAAAAGAAATTGGCCGAAATCAAAACAGATTTCATCAACAATATGTCTCATGAATTCAAGACCCCTCTGGCTACCATTTCAGTAGCGACGGACTCACTGGCCAATGACAAAATTGCCACGAATCCGGAGAAAGTAAGATACTATTCCAATCTTATCAAGCAGGAAAACCTGAGAATGAAAAAACAGGTGGAGAATGTTCTGAATATGTCTAAGCTTGAAAGAAATGAGGTTAATCTGTTTTTAAAGGAAACCAATGTTAGAGAGCTAATCAAAAAGACGACCGAATCGTTCAATCTTATTGTAACACAGAGAAACGGTTCTCTTACACAGGAATTTACCGCTGATAAATACACATTTAAAATTGATGAGTTCCATATTTCCAATATGTTGGTGAATTTACTGGACAATGCCAATAAATATTCTCCAGAAACTCCTGACATTAAGGTTAAAACAAGAAATGAAGGTAACTTCTATGTTATTGAAATCTCTGATAAAGGAATGGGAATGGAAACGCAGAACAAAACTAAAATTTTTGAAAAGTTCTTCCGGGAAGAAACTGGAAATATTCATAATGTAAAAGGACAAGGCTTAGGACTTTCCTATGTGAAAAAAATTGTAGAACTGCATAAAGGTCAAATTATAGTAGAGTCGAACAAGGGAGAAGGAAGTATCTTTACGATAAAACTTCCAATGACTTAAATAATAAAAAAAGGGAAACCAAATAACAATATATAACGAAGATAGAGTGAGAAAGTTCATTCTTATTATTAATTTTTAATTTTTAAAATTATGAGCAACAGAATATTATTAGTAGAAGACGATCAGAGTTTTGGAGCTGTATTGAAAGATTATTTAACTATAAATAATTTTGAGGTTACTCTTGCCACAGATGGAGAGCAGGGGTTAAAAGAATTCACAGAAAATGAATTCGACATTTGTATTTTTGATGTCATGATGCCTAAAAAAGATGGGTTTTCATTGGCCGAAGATGTAAAGAAAATAGATAAAAATACCCCTATCATTTTCTTGACTGCAAGAAATATGAGAGAAGATATTTTAAAAGGATATCAACTTGGGGCAGATGATTATATTACCAAACCATTTGACACAGAATTGCTTTTGTACAAGATAAAAGCAATCTTACAGAGAAGTTCAACATTGGAAAATGAAGAACAGGAGCAGTTTAAAATCAGCAACATTTTCTTTGATTCTATGCTGAGACAATTAAGAGTAGGTGATAAAGAATATAAGCTTTCACCAAAAGAAAACGAATTGCTTAAACTTCTTTGTATTCACAGAAATGATTTCATGCCTAGAGATTTGGCACTGAGAAAGATCTGGAAAAAAGAAAACTACTTTACAGCAAGAAGTATGGACGTATATATTGCTAAACTTCGTAAGCTTCTGAAAGATGACGAAGGATTAGAAATTATTAACGTTCACGGGGAAGGATTCAGACTTTTGGTTAAGAATTAATTCTAAAACAATACTTTCAATATAAAATTAGCAAAACATTTAAAAATGTTTTGCTAATTTTGTTTCATACGATAGGATATGAAAAATATATTTTTAAGTCTTGTAGCTGTCACTCTGCTGATGATCTCCTGTAAGAAGGATGAAAGAGCAACTTATATCGAAGAAGATGCATCTGTTCAGCAGCCCAGAAAAATTGTGACCCCAAGGACTTCCATTTTGGATCAGGCGGGCATTAAAGCGAATACTCAATATACAGCAGCTCCTTCACCAGCTACCGCATCAGGAATGAATCCTCCTCACGGACAACCGGGGCACCGATGTGATATTCCTGTAGGACAGCCATTAAATGGCAAAGCTCCGGCTCAAGCGACTCAAAATGTTGTGGTAAATAATAATGGATCTCAAACAATCCAGATTGATCCTAATTCTCTGCAACCTGGAAAGTTTACAGTGGATAGCAAAACCGGAAAGGCTATAAAAACAGCACCGGGTATGAATCCTCCTCACGGACAGCCAGGACACCGCTGCGACATTCCTGTAGGACAGCCGCTGAACAGCAAGCCAGATCAGGCACCTCAGCCAGCACAAAATATTGTTCAGAATACGACTCCCGCTCCCGCTCAGCAAAGCCTTGCCAATGGCGAAAAGCCCAAGCTCAACCCTCCTCATGGAGAACCTTTTCATAATTGTTCTGTACAAGTGGGTGCAGCATTACCATAATTTTTTGTAATTTTGCCATCGTGAAGTTATTTCAGATTTTAACTATTATTTTCTGTTTGGGATTTTTTTTGATTCCCAAAGATAACTTGTCCATACAATCGGCAAAAGAAACCTGCTGCAAATCAGAACATTCTGAAAAGAAAGATTGTTGCAAAGATCATCAGTCAACATCTAAAAAGGAACACGAAAAATCAAAATCATCTTGTAATGATGACTGCTGTTCTACTTGTGTAGCTTGCTTTACATTTATAGAAACTCCTTTTTCTAAAGCGTTTCTATTGGAATTATCTTATTACAAAGCCAATAAAAAATTACTATTCGAGTATTGTGATCCTCATCTTTCGGATCGTTTAAAAGAGATTTGGGAACCGCCCAAGCTAGCTTAATTAAATACACGTACGTTCATTAGAGTGCTAATGAACTGTTTTTTAATTAATCTAAATTTTAAACAAAATGAAATTATTTATTTCCAGGATGATTCTTGGATTATGCTTATTATCTGCACCATTTATATTCGCTCAGAATCTTAAAAGCCAGTTCCAGGTAAAAGGAAATTGTGAAATGTGCAAGGAGAGAATAGAAACAGCAGCGAAAAAAGCAGGAGCAAAAGCAGCCAGATACTCAATTGACTCACAGACTCTCACTTTAGAAACCGAAAACCAGACATCAGCGGATAACATTCTTAAAAAAGTGGCCGAGGCAGGTCATGATAACGAAAGATTTAAGGCTTCCGATGAAACTTATGAGGCCCTTCCGGGATGTTGCCATTATGAAAGGAACCTTCAGCTTTCAAACACCAATACAGCCATTCAAAAATCTAAATCAGAACATGAATTTTATGTAAAAGGGAATTGTGCATCATGTAAGGCAAGAATTGAAAAAGCAGCGAAAGATGCCGGAGCCAATTCTGCAGAATGGAGCGCCGAAACACAAACTGTTGTTTTAGATTTTGACAATACCAAAACTTCAGCAGATACAATTTTAAAAAAGATCGCTGACGTTGGGCATGATAATGAAAAATATACTTCAGACGATAGCGTTTACAATAACCTCCCGGCATGTTGTCTTTACGACAGAACCGTCGCTTTAGGAGAAAAGGGTGCCAACGTACATTTTGAGGAAGACAAAAAAGTAGCTTCTCACAAAAATGATTCATCATCAGAAGCTCAGAATGAAGGGAGTTATGAAAAAAAGATTGAGGAGGTAAAGTTATCTGTTTCAAAAGCATCGACTTCATTAAATAAAAAAGAAGCAGGACTGGTTTTCAATATCGATAAAAAGGAACTGCTGAAAGCAGCCTGCTGTAACCTATCTGAAAGTTTTGAAACGAACGCTACCGTAGATGTTTCTTTTAGCAATGCTGTAACAGGTACAAAACAGCTTAAAATGCTAGGCCTTGACCAGAAATATACCAGCTTAACGAAAGAGCTTTTACCGGAAATCAGAGGATTAGCTTCAGCTTATGGATTAAGTTTTATTCCAGGGAGATGGATTGAGAGCATTCAACTGACAAAAGGAGGAAGCACAGTAACTAACGGATATGAAAGTATTACGGGACAAATCAACACTGAACTTCTAAAAAATGCAAAAACTCCTGAAACATCCCTGAATCTATTTGCCGATTTCAATGGAAGAGCAGAAGCGAATATTACAAGTGTTTCTCCTATCAACGAGAAGTGGTCTCAGACTTTCTTATTGCATGGAAACGGAACTTTTGGAAATACGGATATGAATAATGACGGATTTCTTGATCGTCCGAAAGGAACGCAGATTAATGCAGCCTATCTACTTAATTATAACGATCTTGAAAAATCAGGATTTGGATCTCACTTCGGAATTAACTTCGTGAAGGACAACAGAACTGCCGGACAAACCGATTTTGATAAAAGACTGGCTCAGGACAAGCAGAGTCCTTATGGAGTAGGAATTGACATTTCAAGGTTTCAGGTGTGGAACAAAACAGGATATGTTTTTAAAGGAAAGCCTTATCAAAGTTTAGGCTGGATGAATCAATATGTTTACCATCAGCAGGACAGCTTTTTTGGGTTAAGAAATTATTCAGGTAAGCAGAATACATTTTATTCCAATTTAATTTTTGAGAGCATTATCGGAAATACCAACCACAAGTATAAGGCTGGAGCGAGTTTTATGTATGATGGGTATGATGAGACCTACCTCAACACTCCCTATAAAAGGAATGAAATTGTTCCGGGAGCTTTTGCTGAGTATACTTTAACCGGATTGAAATACACATTGGTAGCGGGAGCAAGAGTAGATTTTCATAATCTTGCAGGAACCCAGTTTACACCAAGACTGAATTTCAAATATGATTTCACCCCACAAACCATTTTAAGGCTATCAGCAGGAAGAGGATTCAGAACAGCGTCGGTCTTTGCTGAAAATCAACAATATTTTGCATCGAACCGTACCATTCAGATCATACAAAATGGTGGAGATATTTATGGATTAAAACCCGAAATTGCATGGAATTACGGAGCAAGTTTACAACAGGAGTTTAAAATTTTCGGAAGAAAATCTTCTATCGTTGCTGATTTCTTCAGAACGGATTTTCAGGATCAGGTAATGGTGGACCTTGACAGATCTCCTCAACAGTTGGTATTTTATAATCTGGAAGGAAAATCTTTTGCCAATAGTCTACAGGTACAATGGGACTTCATTCCTTTGAAAAACTTTGAAGTAAAAGTAGCCTATAAGTATTACGATGTACAAGCTGATTATCTTGACGGAAGAAGAGAGATCCCATTTATGGCTAAAAACCGTGGGTTCGTTAATCTTGCCTACAATACCAATAAAAGTGAAAAAGGTGGTTTCTGGAGTTTTGATACAACTTTAAATTGGGTTGGAAAACAAAGGCTTCCTGATACATCCGGCAATCCATCTGAGTTTCAACTACCGGGATACTCTAAATCTTATGCAATTTTGAATGCACAGATTTCAAGAAATTTCAATAAAAAACTGAGAGCTTATTTAGGTGGTGAAAATTTAACATCTTACTATCAGAAGAATGCGATTGTAGATTTTAAAAATCCTTTCGGAAATTACTTTGATGGCGGAATGATCTACGCTCCTATCATGAAAGCCAATTTTTATGTAGGTTTAGATGTGACTTTTTAATAAAACATAAATTACTTCAATCTTATAAAAAACAGCACCGAAATTGGTGCTGTTTTCAGTTTTTAGAAAAAATACCCCTCCTAATACACGTAATCATGATTACCTTTTAGCCAACCTTATTCTTATTTATTAATAAATTTAACCGTTCGTCTTCCTGTATTGTCCGATACAGTCGCTAAATAAATCCCTTTGGGCAGCCTGGAAACATTTACTCTAACCTGCTTATCAGCATCAACCGTAAAAGATCTATTAATATATTCCCGTCCCAATAATGAGCTCACCTGTACCCTCAAGGCTTGTGCCATGGTATTTTCTATTGATAATATCAACAGATTATTAATTACTGGATTTTGAGATACCGTAACATTTAAAGAAGATGCATCAACGTTTATAGTTTTTTCATCTTCAGCTATTCCATTGGCATTGACGGCTTGTAAACGATAGGAAATGTGATGACTATGTCCTTTACCATCCGTAAACCTATAATTACTTTCCCCAGATTGATTATTCGCAGCAATGGTACTTATACGAATAAAACTTTGGCCATTGTCATCACTACGCTCCAAAATAAAACGCTTTAGATTCTCGCCTGAAGCCTTCCATCGAAGCTCAACAGTATTTCGATTCTTATTTCCCATAAAGTTGGTGATAGCAGCAGTTTTGCTTCTATTATAATACGACCATTCAGGTAAAACATTTGGAGCAGTAGCCATATTTCCGTACGGGCCACTAGCATACACCACCCTGCCGTCCACTACTGTAAGAAGCGAACGAATAGCTTTTATCCTTTCTTCAGGAATCGTGAAATAATCTTCTGATAATAAGGTGAAGTCTGCAAATTTCCCAACACTAATGGAACCTTTTTTATCTTCATCCCCTGAAAACCAAGCGCTTCCCAAGGTATATAATTTTAATGCTTCTTCCCTGGTAAGACGCTCATCAGCAGGCAATACCTGAATTCCTCCGGCAGCCTTTCCGGAAACAAGGTAATAAGCCGTAATCCATGGATTAGAACTAGCAATACGAAGGGCATCAGTACCCAGTCCTACCGGAACTCCTCTTCTAACCATTTCTTTTACCGGAGTAATCATTTGTAGAGCAGTTGAAGATCCGTATTGTTGAAGAAACTGCTCTCCTTGAAAATACAAACGCCCCTGAAAGTTTACGCCTCCCCCTAATCGTTTGATTCGATCCATATTATTAACGGATAATGTTTCTGCATGATCTATCCACCAACGAGTAGAAATCGGGGTACTTGCATTCACTTCTTCTATTACATTAAGCAAGCGAGTAATAGTTTCATCATATGCAGCGTGCAGGTTGAAAGACCATCCTCTTTGAATTAATGAAGATAATATAGGTCTCATAGCAGATTCCAGATTAGGAAGATCAGGACGTTCCTGCTGAAAATTAGTCAAATCAAAACCTGCGTATGACAAAATCTCTCCAGCTCCGAATATTCTAAAAAACGGATCTGTAGTATTAATCGGCACAGTATCAAGCCATGTATTAAATTGCTGATTTTCATTCACTCCAATAGGAGGATACAATGTGCCGGCAACACGTAAATTCAATTGATTATCCTGTGCCATTGACATAATACCTTGATAATTTTGAGGATAAGCTCCTGCCCCTCCATCCAGAACACTGGTAACTCCATAACTATTGAGCTGCCATACGTATTGTTTTGTAGAACTTATTATTTCTTCCCGAGAAGCAGGTCGGGGTAATTGTCCCATAGCACCTAAAATCACAGCCCAATCACTTACTGACACCATTACTCCGGTAGGTTCTCCATTAGAATCTCTTTCTATATATCCACCAGCGGGATCAGGAGTACCTCTTGTAATATTTAATGCAGCCAGTCCTGCTTTATTTAAAATCACCCTATCCCACAGATGAGTCACCATTACCGGTACATCAGGAGACACTTCATCTAAATCTGATGGTGTGGGAATCCGTTTTTCGGTAAACTGGGCAGGTGCCCAACCTCCCAATACTCTCACCCATTCCCCTTGTGGTGTTCGTGTCGCTTGTTCCTTTATCATCTGCAATCCACTTTCCAGGCTAGTAAGATTATCCCATCTGATCTCACGATTAAAGGTTGCTCCATAACTCGTCACATGCATATGCGCATCTATAATCCCTGGTATTAAACGGCTTCCCCGGGCATTAATCACTCGGGTACGTTGCCCCCTATGGCGTCTTAGGATATCTCCACTCCCTACAGCAATAAATTTTCCATCTTTAATAGCTACCGTAGTCGCGCTAGTTACTGCTGAATCCAACGTTGTTATTTTTGCATTCATTACAATAAGGTCTGCTTTTTTATGCCCCCTTCTCTCTTGAGAAACCTGAGAAAAAAAAGAAGTTGTAAAGAACAAAAACAAAATAAAAAAAACGAAATTTTTAACTGATACATTGTGTTTCATAAAAGTGCATTTAAATTATTATACATTTAAAAAGCCCACAATTAAAATAGTATTTTAAATACTATTTTAATTTATTCAAAAATAAAAAAATAATTTAACAAAGTACACGATAATTTATAATAATAAATGTAAATTATTATTAAAATATAAAAATAACACAAAATACCATGTAATTTAGAGCCGATTAACTTATAGCAGCTCAACAATAAAATTGAATTAATAGTATTTAAAATACTATTTAAAATTAAAACATAAACGACTTTATCATCACCATTTTAAGAGATTTTGCAACATAAAATTCAAAGACACCCAAACGGAAGACAAAGAAAAGAGTAAGCACTCTTTTTATTATCTTAAGATTTTATACTTATTGCAAAGCCCCCACCGGGAGCAACTTTTATTTTCAGCTTGGTATTTGACTTTACATTTTGTCTTGAAATTTCATAACTTTTAGGATTATGATTCCAGCTCGCATCTTTTCCATCCTTATAAATAACCGCTTCAAATTTCTGGCCTTTTGGAAGAAATGATAAGTCTACGGTTGCTTCTCTTGAATTTTCATCAGTAATACTTCCCACAAACCATTCTTCTTTATTTTTAGCTTTTCTTGCTATGGTAATATAATCTCCAGGCTCGGCTTCAAGAATGTAGGAAGAATCCCAATCCACAGCAACGTCCTTAATAAACTGAAAAGCATCAGGATATTTTTTGTAATTATCAATCAGATCTGCAGCCATCTGAAGCGGGCTGTACATGGTGACATAAAGCGCTAATTGCTTGGCAAGTGTTGTACTTAGCCTGGCTTTATTAGTTCCATAAACGGATAGATCTCCTTCAAATATCCCCGGTGTATAATCCATCGGGCCTCCTATCAACCGGGTAAATGGCAAAATAGTCGTATGATCAGGCCGGTTTCCGTTGAAAGATTCAAATTCTGTTCCCCGTGCCGATTCCTGAGCAATCCAGTTGGGATAAGTTCTGTACAAACCGGTTGGCCGTACTGCTTCGTGTGAGTTAACCATAATATGATATTTCGCGGCTGTTTCGGCAACATAGGTATAATGATTCACCATCCATTGGCTATCATGGTATTCACTTCGGGGAATTATAGGGCCCACATATCCTGTTTTCACAGCACTATACCCATTATCTTTCATAAACTGAAATGCTTCTTTCAATTGCCTTTCATAATCTATCGCAGACGATGTCGTTTCGTGATGCATGATGATCTTCACATTTTTGCTTTTGGCATATGCCTGAAGTTCTTTTACATCAAAATCGGGATATGCTTTTGTAAAACTATAAATATGCTCTTTCCTATACGCCTGATTATCTTCCCAGCCTTCATTCCACCCTTCTACTAAAACCGCATCAAAACCATTTTCTGAAGCGAAATCAATATATTCTTTAACGTGCCTGGTATTGGCCCCATGCCTGCCATTAGGTTTCAGAGTTCCGTAATCCGTTTGTCCAATTCTGATATCCTGATCATCGGAATATGCCCATGTAGAGCCTCCACCTGTAAAATATTCCCACCACACCCCAATATATTTAGTAGGTTTTATCCATGAGGTATCTTCAATTTTACTTGGTTCATTAAGGTTAACAATTAGATTGGAAGACAGGATCTTTCTGGCATCATTACTGATAATCATTGTACGCCATGGGCTTACCGAGCCTGTTTGAACAAAACCTCTGTCTCCATTTTTATCCGGAGTCAGATTAGAAGATAATATAAAATTTTTCTCATCGACATTAAGGGTCATTGCAGGGAAATTTGTTAAGGCCGCTTCATGAATATTGATATAAATTCCATCCTTTGATTTCAACATGAGGGGTGCCTGTACTGCAAGAGTAGCGCTTGGAGCTTTTGCTGCCAATGGTTCTTTCCGGACATCGTCGATCAATTTTGAGATTTCCGACAAGTTCGAGGTCGTTATAGGAAATTCATTGGTATCATAATCAGCAGGAATCCAAAATGCCTTATAATCTTTTCCTAAATTAAAACTGGTCTTTTCACTGCTTATGGTAAAGTGTCTTAAATCCTTTTGAACAGGGAATTCATATCTAAAACCTAAACCATCATCAAAAAGCCTGAACCTGATATCCAGTTTCCAACCGGTCTTATTTTGTACTAAATGAACAAGCATTTCATTATAATGATCAACTATTTCTTTATTAGACCCCCAAACCGGACTCCAGCTTTTATTGGAGGTGGAATAATCAATCCCTTCCACTTTAAATTCGGAGAAATAGGAATACGATGGCTTTAAAACAAATCCCAATTGACTTTCTTTTATAATTGTTTTATCCTTATAGTTCAATGAATAATATGGAACCCCCTCTGCTTCAACCTGAAAGTTTAGTTTTAACTGATTATTGGGCGATGAGACTACTTGCCCATTCGTAATGATTACGAACAGCACACTCATACAAAAGCATACAATATTTTTTTTCATGATAGATTCATCTTAAAAAGCACTGTCCGTCATTCTCTGAGAAAATGGCGGACAGAGATCAATTATACTTAGCGGAATTATCTTCCAAAATCATCCTGTACTCTTACAATATCGTCTTCATCTGACGGATTGGATGCATCTGTATGCTGCCAGATTTCAGCAACAACACCCCAACCCTCTAATCCGATCAACCTATGTCTTTCCCCCTGCTGAAGCTTGATCTGATCTTTCGGATGGTATTCTTTCAGCGCTCCTTCCTCGTCTGTATCACTTTTTTTGACACCTACCTTTCCTTCTACTACCTGCCAGATCTCAGCTCTCCTGTGGTGATACTGCCAGCTCAATCTTGCCTGAGGGGCAACAATCAGAATTTTAGGGCTTAATTTTCCTCCTATTTTTAAACTTTCTACATCAATTCCATCAAAATATTGGTTGGCAAAATCCTGTGCCTGATTTTCATCAATTACAAAAAAACCACCCCAAGGTCTTGTTTCATCTTTAGCTGCAAGATTAAATCCTTGAGCCTTTAACATCTTTTCTACTTTCTCAAATATTTCTTTCTTTTCTGCACTCATCGCTATGCTAATGTTAGTTTATAATTATTCTTTAGACATTGAATAGGGAAAATCTTTTTCCTGCGATCCCCTTTCTTTATTAGGCTGATTATCCATCTTAAAATCTAAAACTGTGCCTTGTATAAGCTCTTTGTGGCTTAGCCAGTTTTTGGAATAAGGTTTACTATTCACATGTAATGACTTTACATAAATTTTTTGATCATTA